>CAKZOX010000102.1 GCA_937138295.1 uncultured Campylobacteraceae bacterium | reverse complement strand
TCTTCTCACCTCTACTGCATTCTTATAAACAAAAATACTACACAATGAATCTGATGTAGTAGTCTTACCTTCTGATACAGGGTCAATAGATGCATAGTACATACCAAACTCAGCATTCTTTACAGGTCTTTCATACACAACAGGAACGCCTCTTTTATCTTGCATCTTTTTATCTACAGGAAACTGTGATATTGGATTTCTTCTACTAATTGATGCTGTTATACCATCTTGAGTTCTTTCAAGTTCTATATGTTCATATGAATACTCTTTATCTTCAATTTTTTTAAGCTGCTTAGATATAATACCTTGTGGAAATATAGATTCCTTTCTATAAGCAAATCCTTCTGCAATATTCGTTGGTTTCTGAGATATTCTTAACTGATATTGTTCAGGATTTAGCTTATTTTTCCAATCTTCTCTTTCAGTCATTATAGCTTCTAAAGCTTCTTCTACTTTAGAATTACCAAACTCATCTATGTATGGCGGCATTGACCATTGTTCAGGAATAAATAATCCAGATAAACCTATAGTACCATCTTTATCTAAAAGATCTGTTTTAACAGGATATATATCATTATTTATAGGATTAAGAATCATATCCTTAAGAGGATTGCACTGATCTAAATCACCAACAGATCCCGCTGCAATAAATTGACCTGTAGTCATCATACCAGAAGACATTGCGGGACGTAAATACTCATATGTATCTGCCATCTTAGGTGCAATACCAGCTTCCTCATGAAAGAAGTAAGTTGTAGGTCCCCCTACTCCAGTTGTTGCATTCTTTTCAAATGATGCGCCTTGTATCTTAGATTTTAAACCTTTGCTTGTTTTTCTATTACCAACTCTAACTTCTATTTGTTGTTGCCAAAGTAAAACCTTTTCCGGGTTACTTGGTCTATACCAAGCTGTATGTTCATTAAGAAAATCTTTATATTCTTCCAAAAACTTCCAAGATCCTTTATCATTTATATAATCTTTAAGGCTAGCTCCAATCTTACATACACTACCTTCTTCAAACCAGTATGTATTTATAATTTTACCCATATGAAAATAAGAAGAAGCTATCTGACGTTTCTTAAATATAGCAGCATGTTTATTGCTAAGTTCTGCTATTACTTCATATAGCGCCATATGGTATTGAGCATCTCTAACTTTAGCAAACCCATAGGCTTTCTCTTCTTTATCATATATGGGAAGAAAATTTAACCACATATAGTAATCTCTAGTTAAATACCAAGTCTTACCATTATTCTGATAGATTACACCCAATCTGCACTTTGCTTTTTCTGCATCCCAATACTTTCTAAAATCTTTACCTCCAATGGGCGCATTTAAGTATACACCTGTATTGTTAAATTTTCTAGCTTCTTCATTAAATATTTTAGCTGTTTCATCAAATTCATATTTGCCCGGCTCTTTGAATAAGGGCAATAAAAAATCTAACCACTCTTGATCAGTATCAAAAGTAGTTGTTGTCCAATCTCCATTTAAATATGTAGGAATTATTTTCACATTTCTACTATTGCAAGTATGGTATCAACATTAATTAACTGGTGATTTTTACCATCATGTTTCATACTAACCCCTTCCGCATATTCCGCATACTTAACAATATCTCCAACTTTTACAGATGTTACATCCTGACCTATAGCAATCACATCTGCCATATAATCTTTTGATGTATTTGGATTTATAATATCAGTACCTGGAAAAAATTCCTGTGGTTGTCTATCCTTGATTAATACTTTTCTACCTATTGGTGTTACTTTCATTGGTTTTATTTTACATTTGATCGTAGGCCAACCCTTGACCTCCTCTTACTGATGATTGTTGTTCATCTTTTAAATCTTTATATGCTCCTTTAAATGATTGCCTAATGCTATCAAAGTCTTTAGCAACAGCCCTTATTTGGCTAATATTACCGTCTCTACCATCTGTTATTTGCGTATTGGCCATATATGTTGCCATGTTGTCTAAAGCTTTCTTAATACCCATATATGCACGCATTGTAGGTGTTTCATATAACTTATAGCACATGTCTAAAGCTAATCTTATCTTACTATCTTCCGGGGATTCTTCAAGCTTTACTTCTTCTATAATAATATCCTCTTTTTCATGCTCTGGCAAATGAAAGAAAGGATTCATATCCGGATTAGGGCAGCTCATATAGAACAAGTATTTGAATATACTTAAATGACTATCTGGATACTCATCCATTATATCCTTTAAAAAGTTCAATGTGTAACAGTGATCTGTTAAAACAAGTGCTCCATTATCTATTTCAAAAAGTTTTATTAACATATTATTCTCTTATTACCATTTGAAAATCTTTAACTAACATATTATCACTTGATGAAGGATTTTCAACATAAATTTCTATATAATCATTTTGTATCATAGGTGTACCATATACTAAAGCTATAGTACCATCTGCAGTAGCACCACCACTAACTACACCAATTTGAGATCCTGGTAACTGAACACCATTTTTATACAAGTAAAATGTATATGGATCTGTACCACCACCTTGCTTTTGAAATGCAATTGTAGTATGAATAGATACAAATTTTTGTTTAGTTCCTATATATGTCACTCTACCACCAGTTGAAACTGTATATCTTACACCTGCTTGTTGAACTACCCCTCCTCCTGTATTTACTATTACAGGAACACCAGTAGATAATACTGTATCTGTAGTATTACCAGTTAGTGTCTGTACTGTACCAGAAGTAGAATTTAATATACCTTGATTTGCAAATACATCATATCCGATAGTTTGTGGTTGAGAATAATCAGGTGAAAGAACTACAGGTACTTCTGGTAAGAATACTTTACCTGTAGTTAAACCTACAGTAACAAACGCATTAGAAGAAATTGTTCCAAATCCTGTAGTAGATCCTGCCGCTATTTCAATACCATTTTGAGTTTGTTGAGGATGTATTACACAACCATTAATATTTACTGCTCCAAATGATGCTAAGTTATTAGGTAATAGCTCTATCATAGAACATGTTGCCCATCCTCCTGGTGTTGGAATAGTAGTTTCATCAAACCATCTAATTAACTCACAAGATGTTATTTCTATTTTAGATGTATCTTCAAACCTTAAACCAAAGTTCTGAGCTTTGATATAAAAGAACAAACAGTTATTTATATCTACAAGATCAAAGCCTTTGATATCCATAACATCATATGTACCTCTAAATTGGCAGTTTAAAAATGTAAGAACCTTCAATCTACCCGCATTGTATGCTCCAGCATTAATATTAGTTGCTGATATAATTGATCCTGTTGCTCTAGTACCGGAAACTCTTATACCAGACATACCAAAGTTAACATCAACTATAGTAATCATAGGACCTACACCATCCCAGATTAGATGATCTAAGTTTCTATCTAGACCCATAATCTCAACACCTTCTACATTGCAAGTTATAGCAGAAGATATGCTTATCTCACCTCTGATTATGTAAGTAGTGTTTGCTACTAAAGTTGCAGGTAGGTCAGAAGCTTCTGTAACTTCCCTAATTATTCTACCATTTACAGTTCTTATTTCTTTACCTCCATCCCAAGTAAGTGTACCATCTAGTGTAGCAATTCTACCATCTGCCACATTACCATCATTAAGATAAATGTTTTCAAATGCACTTCTTATTTCTAAATCCTCATCTGCTCCAGGATTTAGTTTTGCAATTGAAATACCCGTACCAGCAACAAGTTTGTTCTCTAAAAAATCTGCTGTAGTATCTGCAGAAGATACTTTTACTTTTGAGGGATCAATTCCTGGACCTATAGGTAATAATGCTCCAAAATCAGCAGGTGTCATATTAATTATAACGGATTGTGTTGATCCATTTAACCAAACTTCAGTGATGTCAGATCTTAAAGAAAGGTTTCCAGTACGTATATCACCTAAAATATATTTAGAGTATGACACAACTAAAGATAAATCTAAACTTATTTGCTTTCTAACTAATTCCTTTGGGTTTGTACCATAAGGGCTAGATTGAGTTAATATAGTCCTTACTCCAAAACCGTCTAATATTGTATATGCCATTATTTTTTCTGTTTTAACCAATTTATTAAAGCAATAACTTCAGCTTTTAAATATGGTAGTTCATACATTTTAATTTCATCTAAAACAGGTTCTCCATTTATATGCTCATTGATCGGGTACCCATTTTTATCCTCACCTAATTGTTTAAACTTTACATGTTGAACTATAAGTTTACCTATTTTAAGTTTAGGATTGTGCTTTTTAATAATATACGCATAAATACTAAGTTGTAGATTGTAATGATTCAAATTACAGTCATCCAAATGACCTACTGGATTATACATCATCTTTGTTATACCTTCCCAGTTTGTAAATCCTTTTTCTTTTATCTCCTTATTTGTCTTATAATCAGTGATATTAATTGCATTATTTACAATCTCAACTAAATCAGCTTGACCGCATAAGGCAGCAGACTTTAAATAAACAAAATGCTCAGGATAAACACCATCTTCTAACTTTTGCACTGGAGCAACCTTAACTCCTGAGTTATCAATAATTGGTTTTACAATAGGCATTTTAACACCATACCTTTCAATAGTATCTAAAGATAAAAGATCAGCTTCTCTTTGATTATGATAAAAATTACCAAGCTTAATTGCTCTTTGTGATTCATTTTCCCAAGCTTCAAGTATTTCTTTTGGTGTCATACCATACCATTTAGACTTTTTATTTTTGCAAGACTTTTTTGCTTGAGATTTAGCATCAAAAGGAGGTTTAAACATTCCTATAAATGATGTAACACTAGTCCATTTTATTTCTTCCCCTACACTTTCATAAACATGACCATCCTCTTTAAATATTAATCCCATTATTTCTTTTTATTTAGGTTAAATGCTTTACATACAGCACTTCCAAACTCAGCATCATTAGGATGCTCATCTCTTAGCTCTTGTAGTTTTATATAACTCATATTTGTATATTTAACAGATACATCATGTGTTGAATTTGTATATTCACGGGTATCTCTAAGCTTATCCATATATTGTTTTAACTTACTCGCCATTGTCTAATTTTTCAATTAATAAATCTTCTTCATCTTCAGTCATTATAGCAGGCCACTTGCCTCTAGGACATTCTGAAGATAAAGATCTTGTCTTTAGTTCTAAACTACATCCGCATTCAGCACAACAAGGCTCTGTACCTGACATTAAACAATGTAAACCTTCTCTATCTAGAGCCGTGCATTGTTTGCATATGTCAAACCTTGCCTCAGCTTCAGCTTCTATATGCTCTTGTTTAAAGATATTGTTCTTTATACCTTCTAATATCTGTTTGCTATTCTTAAATGCTTTTAAATACTTACTCAGCCCCATTTCTTTTCTTTTTAAATTCTTGTTTTGCTATAATGTTTGATTGTATTTTATCTTTTAACTCTTCCATCTTAAGTATCTTAGCTTTCATTGAAATAGTTCTATCATACCCTTTGTAAGTATTATTTTCAAACTCTCCAAGTTTGCTTTTATAAGCCTTAATTGACTTATCTAGTCTAGCCTTTCTTATTTTAAATGTACCCAAGCCTTCAACAAAAACATTTGGGTGATCTAATGAACTTAATGCTTTTCTAACCTTACCATAATAAAATGCTATAAAATCTTCCACAACATTCTCATGTATATTTAATTCAGTTGCAATATCTTTTCTAAATTTCTTATGATTCTTCGGATTCATTACCTAGTATTTTAAAATCTAGTAAAACAATTCCTGTAGTTTGAACCTTTATATCTTTAGATAAAGAAATAGTTTTTCTATTTACACCTGTTTTAATCAATAAATTCTTTTTCTCTGCTTTTGTTATTGCATTTCTAGCAGATTGAGGACTTTTGAATATTTTTAAGTCTGTAATCATCTTACAGAAAGCCGGTATATCTACATTATCATTTTTTGCAAGCTCACATAAACATTCTAAATCAGCAGAGCTAATTTGGATTT
>CAKZOX010000101.1 GCA_937138295.1 uncultured Campylobacteraceae bacterium | reverse complement strand
ACATATTGATGACACGCTAGAAAAATTATTATCTAAGATAGACAGATTAGAAAGTAAGATTTATTTGATTGTTGGCGGTATTTTTGTTATTCAATTTTTATTTACTAGTGGGCTTATAAAGATGGGATGAAAAAATGGCTAGTAAAGGCGATAAATTAACTACAAGAGAAGAACAAACTTGTCAGGATTATATTACTACGGGGAATAAAACAGAAGCTATAAGACGTAATTATAAGACTGAAAACTACTCAGAAAATGCTTTAAATGTTCAAGCTACAAAATTCTTTAAAAAGCCTAAGATTGTACTAAGAATTGATGAAATCCGTAAAAAAATGGAAGATGAATCAATCTTAAATGCTCAACAATTACAACAATTTTGGACTAAAACTATTTTGGATAATGGCGAAGAAATGAAAGACAGATTAAAGTCTAGTGAACTTCTTGGAAAATGTATCGGAGCTTTTGAAAAAGACAATAAACAAAAAGCTACCAAGATAGAAAATAAAGTTAATTGGAGTTTGATAGAATGATACCATTACAAGCACAATTTAAGCCCCTTTTGAATCCTAAGAGATTTAAAGGCGCAAAGGGTGGGCGTTAGCTTCAGGTAAATCCCATTTCTTTGCTGATTGTATAGTAAAAGTTGCAAGTAGCTTTAAGGTAAATATTTTATGCATTAGAGAGATACAAAAATCAATCAAATTTTCTTCTAAAAAACTAATTGAAGATAAGATAGATGAATATAATCTATCAAGTTTTTTTGATATTACTCAAAATGAAATAAGAAGTATTCATGGTGGTATTATTATTTTTAATGGTATGCAGGACCATACTGCTGATAGCGTTAAATCTTTAGAAGATTTTGATATATGTTGGCTAGAAGAGGCTCAAAATATTTCTAAATATTCTTTGGAACTTTTAATTCCTACTATTAGAAAAGAGGGAAGTGAAATTTGGTTTTCATGGAATCCAAAATATGAAGATGATCCAGTAGAAGTTTTATTTAATAGCTTAAGTGATGAGAATTGTACTTTAGTTCATGCGAATTATGATAGTAATAAATTAGCAAGTGATGTAGTATTAGATGAAGCTGAGAGACATAAAAAATCTAATCCCGATACATTTGGGCATGTTTGGTTAGGAGAATTTAGTACCATTACAAATGCTCAAATATTTAAGAATAAGTATAAGATTTTTGATTTTGAAGTGGATAATAGCTATGGAGAGCCTTTATTTGGTATAGATTTTGGATTTGCTAACGACCCTACAACTGGAATAGAATTATATATAAAAGAGAATATATTATTTATAAGAAATGAAGCTTATAAAGTAGGCTTAGAATTAGACGCCACTGCAAAATACATAAGCAAAAGAATACCTAAAATTACTAATTTTATATCTAGGGCAGATAATGCACGTCCTGAATCTATAAGCTATTTAAAAAGACATGGATTACCAAAAATAAAAGCAGTAAAAAAATGGGCTGGAAGCGTTGAAGATGGTATAGAATTTTTAAAGAGTTTTGATTATATTGTTATACATCCAACTTGTAAACATAGTCAAGATGAGTTTAGAAAATATAGCTATTTAACAGATAAAAGAACTGGGGATATACTTCCTAAAATTGAAGATGATAATAACCATTTGATAGACGCTATTAGGTACGCTTTAGAGCCTTTAATAAGAAAGAAAACTGGAACAATGAATTCAGTTAATATAAATATTGCTTAAAATTATGTTATAATTCAGCCATAAGAAAGGATATTTTAATATGGATAAGCTAAGAGTTACCTCAGTAGATGGAAAGAAATTAACGAGAATTGATAAGTTTAGACTACGCTATGAAATGTATAAAGATGATTATATAAAGCAAGTAGAAACAAGACTAACAAATATCTATTCTAAAGCTCATGAAACTAAATTAACTCAACAGATAGACATGACTAATAATATCTTTAAAACTATCGTAAATAAAATATCAAGAGTATATAATTTTGGAGTTACAAGAGAGTTTTCAAATGAATCTATTGAGGACATTTATAATACTTTAAATATCGATAAAATAATGAAAGAATCAAATAGATATTTAAATGCTCTGAATGATATTATTATCCAAGTATCTTACAATGAAAAGAAAGATTTACCATTTTTAATATTTAGATACCCACATAAAACAAGAGTTATTTGTGATGAATTTGGAGAGTCTATCTCTGTTGAGTATTTTGTGGAAAAAAGAGATAGTAATATTGAGGTTTGGGCTTATTGGAATAGTGAAGAGCATTTTTATAAAGTGTATGACACAGATGGAGCTTACAAAGTAGAATATATTGAAGGCAATGAAAAAGGAATTAATCCATACAAAGAACTTCCATTTCTTTTTATGCAAAAAGGTTTCAGAGATGATAATTTCTTTGATTTGTTTACTGGAGATGATTTAGTATCTGTTACTTTAGATAATGCAGTTTATAATACTTTTAAAAACTATCTTATTAAATGGCAATCATTTAAACAATTAATTATTACTGGTGATGAACTTGGAGAAATTAATGGACAATTATTAGACCCATCTAGTGCATTAACTGCAAGTGGCGATAATGTGAATGTAGATATATTAGACTTACAATCAAATCTTACTCAATTAGAAGAAGTACTTAATCAATCAATTAATAAAGTGGCGGTTAATTATAATATTAGCCCTAATCAATTTAGAATGACTGGGCAAGTTAGCTCAGGATTTGCATTAAAAATGGAGAATATTTCATTAGATGAATTCACAAAAGAGCAACAATTAGACTATGTGGAATATGAAAAAGAATTATTTAGATTAATTGGTGTTGTATCTGGAAGTGATTATGGAGATATTAATATTGAATTTGGGAAACCACAATATCAAGAATCAGAAAGTATTGAACTAGAAAATGTTACTACTAAAATAGATTTAGGATTGACAAGTCCATCAAAATATCTAGCAACAAAAAGAAATATTTCAGAAGATGAAGCAAAAGAACTTATCAAAGAAAATATCACAGAAAGAAATGATTTGTATAATAAATTTAATTCTAGTAGTGTTACTGTTGATATACCTATCGGAGATACTACTGAATACAGTAAAGATAAAATCAATACTGATAATGTGGATAATAATCAACAAACAGAAATAAGAAAATATCACATAGATAGTGGAATTGTAACTGCGAATGAAGTCAGAAGCCAAATAGGTCTTGATACAGTGGTGGGGGGAGACAAATTTATATCTACTATCGGCACGTTACACACATCAAATAAAGTTGCAGAACCGCCAACTAAAGACGCTATAAAAGACAACAATGATTAATGATATTATAAATGCAATCGAACAAAAAGAAGATAGAGAGCTTGATTTATTTAATGCTGAATTTGAATCTATCCTTTTAAAGATTGACAAATTATTAACTGTTGCTGTTGTATCAATAAAAGACCCGTTAGATTTTGACTTTGAAGTGCAAAGAATATTAAATGAATCTGGATATTATGATTTAATCAATAGATTAATTGATTCTAGTTATGACAAGAGCTATGATGATATATTATTAGCCTTAAAAGAAACTGGAGTTATTGTAACATTTAGTCAAGAAGATTTACAACAACTACAACAATTAAAACAATTAGATATAGACTTTTTTAATACTATTGGAGATGAAACAGCAGGAACACTTAAAAGAGATTTATATAAGTATCATTTATCTAATATGAGTAAAGATGAAATGATTGATAATATTAAAGCAAGTTTAGGAAATACTAAATTAGCAAGATATTCTAAGACTTATGCAGAAACTTCATTATCTAATTATCATCAAGCCGTTTTCGATTTAAAGATACAAGGCTTAGAAGATGATTTAGTTTATATTTATTCTGGGGCTGATCCCGATAAAGTTATAAGAGATTTTTGTAAGTGTGTAATGAAAAGCAATAAATATTATTCTAGGATAGATGGAAACGCTTTAAAGAATGATAGTAGAAGAAAATATAATTGTAGACATAGAGTTGTAGGAATAACAGAAAAAAGAGCTATTGAGTTGGGATATGAAAAAGGGAGTTTTACATGTTAAAAAAGAGAATAAATATAGATATAGTTGCGAGTGATATATATGTAACACTAACTAAAAAGAAGTATGAAAAAACATTACAGAAACATTTTAATGTCTACGAAGAAATGGTATCTATGGGCAGGACAACTATTTTAGAAAAAAATGGAATGATGGATTTAGTAGTAGGAATACAAGTTGAAAGAATAAGCAATATAGTAGAAGCAAAAGGTTTGTTAGTTCATGAATTAAGCCATGTGGTAACTGAGATAATGAATCATCATGGTTTTAATTGTGATGAATTCCGTAGCTATTGTTTACAAAAATTATATATAGAATCTGTAACAATGATTGACGAGTATTATGCTAACAAAAAAAATTGACTTCAAAAAAAGAGCCAAAGCCTTACAAAATAAAAGCTTTTTAAAACCACTTGGTGTATCTGTTTTAGAAGAGATATTGAAAAGAACGAGAAGTGGACGTGATAAAAATGGAAAAACTTTTAAAAGTTATAGTACTTCATATAAAAAACAAATAACAAGCGGTAAACATAAATATAAAAATTCTACTAATGTAAACTTACAATCAAGTGGAGAGATGCTTAGAAATGTTGATTTTAAAGTAATTGATAATGGATTAAGATTTTACATGAAAGGCTCAAGAGGTAAAGGACTGTCTAATAATGATGTGGCTTATTATAATAAGAAAAATGGACGTGAATTTTTGGGATTACCTACTAGTAGGGAAAAAGAAATTAAGAAAGACTTAACCAAAATGTTTAAAAAGGTTTTAAAAACTTAAGGATATTAACTATCCTTATGTTGGTTAATTATAGACCTTAAAGCTAGGGAAAAATTGCCATCATATTTATATTTCGCTAGTTTTTTAACTTTTTCTATTTGCTCAGGTCTTAGAGTTACTTTGACTGGTTGAGTGTTGTTCATTTATTACTATCCTTTATTATTTTGTTTAGTCTATTTAGTAGAAATTCGCTTACTAGCACATTGATATACTCTTCATTTCTTGATTGGTTATTTTGTATCTTTGCTATATGTTTATTATTGCAATGCTTTTTAAATAGTTGGTCGTTATTCATGTATTTATCAAAGCATTTGAATGATTTTCTACATTTACTAATAATTGACCTCTCACAATCTTTACATAAGCATTTTGTATCAAAATATTTTTTATTGATATATTCAATTATATAATCTGAATATACGCTGTTCTTGTATATCATATCGTTATTTATGACTAAAAAAAAATCATCACTAATATTTATTGGACTCCTCATTTTGGCTGTATTTGATATATTGTTCCCACATACCTTACATGAATCTTCTAAATTATCTATTTCAAATATTAACTTATTGTCAATCTTTGTGAATATCATCAGAATCTCCTATAAATTTAATCTTTGGTACATTTGCACCTCTATCTTGTACCTCTATTATTGTTTCTATTGCCTTTATCTCTGTATTATATGATGATATTATACTATTACCTAGTTTTACGATTGATTGACTCTCTTCTATCGTGGTAGTGCCTCTTTTTACTCTATCTATTTCATCAAATAAACAATTTCTTAGCTTTTGTAGTTCATTCATTTTACTATCCTTTATATGTTACATTTATGTACTTTATCACACATATCTTTAAATTAAAATAAAGGTTATAATTAATCTGATAGAAATATCAAAAATCTTTTTAAAAGGACTTAGTTTGGACGCAAATCAAAACACGGATTCAAATGAGAATACACAAACTCAGACAAATAGTGGTAATGAGAATACATCTACTCAAACAGATGGTACTATGGTTTCAATGTCGCAAGATGATTTTAACGCCTTAATTGGTAAGAAAATTGGAAAAGCAAAAGACAATGCAACTAATGAATTACTAGAATCTTTAGGGCTTGACAGTTTAGATACCCTTAAAGCACAAATATCAAAGCAAAAAGAACTTGAAGAAAATAGTAAAACTGAACTTGAAAAAGTTATGGAACAAATGGCAGCTTTAAAAAGTGAAAATGAATCACTTGTAAACAAAGCAAGTGAGGCTCAAAGAAAAATCGAAATTAACTCTTTAGCTTCACAAAATGGAATTAAAGATACAGAGGTATTTGAATTACTTTACAATCAAAATGCAAGTAAAGAAGATTTTAATTCAGAGAGTTTTATTGAAGGTTTGAAAGAATCTAAGCCTTTCCTTTTTGGAGATTTTACACCAAAAGTTAAGACTGATAAAACTAAGAATAATCAAAATCCTAGCACTTGGAGCGAGAGAGTAAAGAATGCAAAGAATAAACAAGAGCTAGACGCTCTGTATTTAGAAGTACAAGGAAATTAAAAAATGGCAAATGTGGTAACAACTGCGGCAAATTTAGATGATTCATTAATTGAATTAATGGACCAAGAGGTAATTATCTCTGGTAAAGATGTATCAACTATTGATCCATTCGTGGAGACAAAAGTAGATATTGGTGCTGAAGCAATTAAATTTACAATTTATTCAAAATTAGCGGTTGCAACAACTGCTTTAACAGACGGAGAAGATATTGACTCTGTTGGTATGGTAGACGCTAGTGTTCTATTAACACCTGCTGAGCATGGTAATGTTGTAACAACTACAAAACTAGTTAATTATCAAACTGGCGGTAAAGCTGATAGAGCTGCTGCTGAATTAACTGGTATTAATATGGGAGAGTCTCTTAATAAATTAGGTGTAACTGTTTTA
Organism: uncultured Campylobacteraceae bacterium; assembly: GCA_937138295.1. Taxonomy (GTDB): domain Bacteria; phylum Campylobacterota; class Campylobacteria; order Campylobacterales; family Arcobacteraceae; genus JALRJW01. The sequence goes on along the minus strand of CAKZOX010000101.1, from coordinate 17,229 downwards.
GAATCTGGGACAAATGCTACTGCTGCTGCAACTGCAGGAGAGGTTGCTGTTGAAGATTTAAGAGGAGCTTATGAAAGATTAAGAACTAAAAAAATCCCTAAAATTAATGGTGTTTATGTTGCTTATATGCACCCTGCACAAATTTCAGACTTAAAAGATGATTACATTGAAATCTCTAAACATACTAATCAATCATTAGCTACTAATGGTGTTGTTGGTGTTTTAGAAGGATTTGTAATCGTTGAAGACGCTGATGTAACTCCAGGTAAAGTATCTTGTTTTGGAAAAGGTGCATTAGGTAAAGCTGTTTCACACTCACCAGAATCAACTTTAACTGGTCCATTTGATAAACTTGGTAGAATGATGCACTTAGGTTGGTATGGTATTATTAAGTATGGTAAAATTGATGATAACGCTATCGAGATTATTACTGGAGCTTAATAATGAAAGCAATGGCACTTCAAGACGTAAAATTTACTGTTAAAAAAACGTGCTATGAAGCAAAAGAAGGGGAAGTGATAGAAATATCACAAGCCCACTTAGTACAAGCAAAAGCTAGTGGACTATTCAAGTTTGAGACTAGAAAAAGAAAAACAAAAGAAGAGGATGCTGAATAATGACTCTAACAAATGCAGATATTTTATCAAGACAACCAAGTTTAGCTGATTGTAGTTCTAAAGCAAAAGGTGGAACAACAACTTCTGCTATTTGTTCTAAATTAGAAAGAGTATATCCAAATGATGAGTTAATCAATTGGTATATTTGTTTTTTAAATGGAGCGAATAAAGGCATAGATAGGCTTGTTACTGGTAGTGATAAACAATCTGGGGAGATTTTCTTTGATACATTAGACACTACAATAGACGCTAATACACAAATAGCTATTTTAGAAGATGGATATTTGCATTTTGCAGATGAAGCTGAAAGTATTTTAACAAACAAGTTTAGAAATAATGGTTTAGATATTTCATTATTCTTAGATAATTCAGATTTAAAAGAGCTACATTTAGTAACTGCTTTATCGTTAATCTTTGATAATCTATACAATGACGCTACAAGTGATGATTCTTATTATAATAAAATGATTGAATATAAACAGCAATCAGAACTATTATTTTCTTCATTAAGAGCTGATTATGATGTGGATGAAAATGGAGAGATAAGTGAAGTGGAAGAAAATACTAAAGTAACTCAGATAGGTTTTGACAGATGATTACTAATACTTTAAGAAGTATGGGTTATAAAGAATCTAGGAATGATGACTTAATCAATAAAGAATTTAGATTAGTTACCATGAGTAAAGATTATAATGCAGAAATGTCTACAATGGGATATAATGTATTTTCTACAAGTGCAGTATTTGAACTTTTTATATCACATAAAAATACAGATGATAACACTATGGAAAATATAGTAGATAATATTGGGGTAGACGTGGACCATTTTACAAACATTGATATATCTTATGATAATCAAGAAAATGGAAAACTATATACAATTAATGTAAGTAAGGAGATTAATTAATGGCAGCACCAACAGTTGTAAAAGGTAAAGATGGAACTGTATCTATTGATGGTACGGCTTATGAGGGGCAAATTACTACTTTTTCATTGAGTATTGCAAGTGATGTAGTTGATACTACAACTATGGGCAACGATTGGAAAACAAACGAAACTACTCTAAAATCATGGAGTGGAAGTTTTACAGCTAAGTTTGATGGATCAAACGCTCAACAAGAAGATTTAGAGGACGCACTTTTAAGTGGAGATAATATCGCTACTGTTTTTGGTTATGGTAAAAATAGTGGGGATAAAACTTATAGCGGAAACATTAAAGTTACTGGATTTGATTCAAGCCCTGCAACAGAGGGAGTAATTGAATTAAGTATTGGGTTTACTGGGAATGGTGAATTAACACCAGCAACAAAAGCTTAGTTTTATAGGGTAGCCCTAGGGCTATCTTATTAAGATTAAGGAGCTACAAAAATGACAGATTATGCAAAAAGAATTTATGAGTTATTAGACCGAGACAGAGCAGATTTAAGAAAAGTAGCTTTAACACTTCCAAATGATAGTATTGATTTATATTTTAGACCTTTTACCAGTACTCAACATAGAGATTGTTTAGCTAGAGCTAAGAAAATAAAAGAGATAAGAGACGTTTCAAGTGATAAAGTAGTTGAAGAAACTTATATTTGTGATTATACTTATATGGCGTCAGTTGTTTATTATCAATCTTTAGATGAAAAAGGCGAGAGAATTTTCAGTTCTTTTAATGATATTCAACGTCTTTTAGATAAAATACCTTATACAAAATTAGCAACACTTGCAACTTACATGGGTGCTGATATTGAAAACGAAATAAAAGAGTTTACTAATGGCTAAAGAGCAGATAGAATATGTTATAACAGTAGATAATAGAGAAGCATTAAGTGCCATTAATAGTATGGGTACGGCTCAGGCAAAATTAGAGGGAAAAGTATATAAAACTAATAGCAATATAGAAACTTCATGGGCTAAAGTTGGTGCAGCAATAGCAACTGCAACTGTTAGTATAGGATTGATAGCAAACGAGGCATTACAAACTGAAAAAGCTTTTAGATTACTGACAAAACAAAATAGCGATTTAGCTGTTAAAATGGCAACTACTCATAACCTATCATTACAAATGAGTGCAGGATTTATTCAAACTGGTCAAAGTGCGGGATTGAGTACTGAAAAAATAAAAAGCATGATGGATATGGCTGTTGCATTAGGTAGAATGTATCCTCATGAAAGTACAGAAATGTTTATTGATAATTTGTCAATGCTAAATACAACTGGAGAAGCCCAAGGATATATAGTTGATGTATTAGAGCAAAAATACGGAATGATTGATTTAAAAACTATATCTTTAGCTGACAAGATGAAAACACTTAACGAGCATACTATGGGGGTTAATTCAGCGTATGAAACTAACGCTCCACTACTTGCAACAATGGCTAAAAACGCAGGTAATTTAGTTAAGGAACTTATGGCTTGGATTTCATTAAGCAAAGAAGAAAAAAAAGTTATAGACGATTCTGTAAAATCAGCAGCTGAAAAAGCTAACCAAGATGAGAGGATAGCAAAAGCAAAAGAACAAATAGATATATTAAACAAAGCGATAATCGCAAATGAAATTGCATTATCTTCGGCACTAAAGAGTGGAAATGAAGATGGAGCAAATGCAATACAGAAAGTAATTGACAAACTAAAAGAACAAAAAAGTCTACAAAGCGATATAATAAATCAAAATAAAGAATTTGAAACATCAATAGAAAAAAAAGAGGGCAAAGAAACAGATGCTATATTCAAGAAGTTAGACGCTCAAGAAGAGGAAATGTACAGAAAAGCAGACCAAAAAAGTCAAGAAGAGGCTTATAATGATTGGTTTTTAGAGAATGAAGAAAATAAAAACAAAGCAATATTAGAGCATAGAGAAGAATATAGCGACCACTGGGCTGATATTGAAGAAGAGAAAGACCGAAAAGCTTTTGAGTATAGTGAAAAAGAAATGGATAGGCTACAAAAAGAAAAAGATATGAAAAGTCAAAACATGGAAACTTTTTTACAACTAGGAGCTACCTTATCAAGTGCAATGAATGTTAATAACAAAAAAGATTTTGAGAGACAAAAGAAACTAAATACAGTTTTAGCTATTGCAAACACTGCAAACGCAGTTACAAAAGCGTTAGCGAGTTCTGCTCCGCCATATAATATGGTACAAGCGGGGATGATTGGCGCAATGGGAGCAGTACAAATAGGAACAATTGCGTCTCAACAATACTCAGCTAGAGAACTTGGTGGTAGTACAATTAAAAATAGACCGTATTTAGTTGGTGAGCGTGGACCAGAAATGTTTGTGCCAGAGGGCAACGGGCAAATAGTTCCAAATAATCAGTTAAGCGGTGGAAGTAGTGTAAATGTTACTATGAATGTTAGTGCTATGGATAATAAAGGCTTTGAGAATGTATTAAGTGATAAGAGAAACTTAAAAGCATTAACTCAAGCGGTGGCTAAAGGAATAGGGAGAAATTATTAATGAATCTAAACTATGCAATAGATGTAAATATATCAAATAATGACAATAGAGGACTTAATAGGGCACTATCTGGTGCTAGTCATGAGATAGCAAGAAGTTATCAGTATTGGACATTTCAAGCAAGTTTCAATCCGCATAAAATGAGTGGCTTTTCATCTTTAATAAGTGGTATAGATTCTAATACAACTATAACACTTCCATCAAAGTTTAATCATGACTCAAATGTATCTACTGTATCAAGTGGGGGAATTAAGGGGAGTTCAGATTTGACACTATCTGATTCTACTGGATTAAATAAGGGGGGATTTATAAAGTTTTCGCACAATAAGCTATATTTAATAACTGAAATATCTGGAAATGATATTAAAATTTTTCCTAGTTTAATACAAGATGTAAATAGCAATAGTGTAATATCTGAGAATATTACTATTGATGTTCATTTAGATACTGATTTTAATCTATCTATGTCATTAGGTGGTATAATGCAACTATCTACTTTAGTTTTTGAGGAGCATTTATAATATGTATTTTTTATTAGAGTTTAGAATAGGTAGCGATTATTTCAGATATACAACAAATAGCTATGATATTACTTTTAATGGGTATGATTTTTTATCAGGAAATGGTATATTAGATGTTGAGTCTTTAGAAAAAAATAGTTCTTTGGAACAACAAGATTTTAATTTTACAGTATCATCTGATGTGGTAGTTAGTTCTCTTTTAAGTAATGGACTAGATTTAAATGATAGTTTTAAAATGTATTATTCCATTAATGATATAGAATCTGGAACACCTCAATTATATTTTAACGGTCATTTGACTGGTTTTAATATACAAAAAGAGGGGACAGAAATATCAGTAAAAACAAATTATAATATTTTGGATTATACTTATGGAAGAACAATAAGTAAAGATGATTTGAATATTAGTGGTAATAATTTACTGGATCAATTATCCGTAGTTGATAGCTCAATAGAATCAGCAGAAGATACTCAACAAGAACTAGAAGATTTTATATCTGAATATAATGTACAGACTCCTCAATGGTATAGAGTAGATAAATGGTTTAGTGGCTCAATATCTAATGATATAAACTGGAAACAAGCACAATTAGACTTAGTTAATACAAGAATAACTAATTTAAATACAATTAAGCAATTACAAGGCGCAAAGTTACCTATTGTATATGGTAGTGCATGGATTGACGCTAATTATGTTGGTAAAGTTACAGTTAGACCAGAGAATATACAATTTCCAATAGCAACAAACAAGTATTATTATATATTAGCTACTGAAGATTTTGACATTTCTACAAGTTCAATAGTTGTTAATTCTCAAATGTGCAATAACACAACGGGGAACGAATATACATATTCAGATGATGGTAGTTTTTATTTTAGAAAAGTTACTGGTGTTGTTAATGAACCTAGTGATTCAAATGGTGGACTACTTGGAGACCATTATATAATGTACCCACTTAATACAGACACATTTACTTTATATCCAGAGGATTATACAGTACTAGAAATTATAGATAATGGAGTATTTGGAGGTCAAGCTCCAACATTAAAAGTATATACTAATGGTAGGGAGATAACAAGATTAAATGAAATACTACTAGACTATATAACAGAATCAGGAATATCAGAGGATAATATAGATATTTCTAGTTTTAATGATACTTCTGATTATGATGTTAATATAGTAATAAATCCAGATAAAACAGTAGCTGAGAATATACAAATATTATGTAAAGATGACAATAGTACAGTATATTATAAAAATGGGTTATACACTTACAAGAGATTAAAAGCAGGTTTAACACCTTTTAGTACTTTACTAGATGAATCTTTGTTTTTAAAAGAGCCTAGATATTTTTTTGATTATAGTAATAGATTAAAAAAACTAACTATAACAAGTTCTTATTTTAGTGCATCAGACTCAACTTATATAGACTACTCAAGAACAAATCTACTAAATAGTAATTATACAAATGAAGAAACTTTAGAAATATCTGTAATTGACCCAAGTAATCAAATTATAAATAACATTGCTTCAACATGGGCAGATTTATATAATAATGCTAGAAAATTTGAGTGTACTGTACCATTAACTACGGGATATAATTTAAAAATAAATGATGTAGTTACAGTATCTTATGATTTTTTAGGATTTGATAGTAAATTATTCTATGTTGAAAATATTAATATCAATCTAATGGATGGAAGTGTTGATTTAAGCCTATTAGATTATGACGATAGTTATTTTAACAGTAGCTATGATTATACTATGACTATTGTAGAATCAGATAGATTTTTAAAATATCCAATAGCACCAACTAATTTAACAATAAGTCAAGAGTCAGAAGTTTCAGATGGTACATTAAAAGCACCGATAATAATAGAATGGGACGATTACGGATATAATTACACTTATGAGGTTTTAGTTGATGGTGTTATATATGAAACTAAAAATACTCAATTTAAATTTTATAATGTAGAATTTGATAGACCTTATGTATTTTATGTAAGTTCAATATCAAGTTATGGATATAAAAGTTCTAAATCTGTAATAGGTATAAATAGTGAGATACCTCAATCAGATATACCCCAAATAGAAAACCTATCAATAACAGAATCAGGTAATAATTTTAGTTTAACATGGGATTATAATTATGTAAGTGTAGGATTTAAACAGTTCAAAATAGATGTTAATAACAAATCATATTATACTAGTAGCAAAGAAATGGTTATTTTTGAAGATGGATTAGATGTTAAAGATTTTACTGTTTATGTAGTGGACCAATTCGATAGAGAGTCTATCGGTGTATCTTATTCTATTGCAGCACAAAGACCGATACTTCCAAACTCTTTTTTAGTTAATCAATCTAATTCTAATGAAAAAGTAATTACATGGAGTTATCTAAACGATATACAATCAGATGATTTATTAGGACATGAAATAAGATATTCACTTAATAGCAATAAAGACTGGGATAAAGCTATAAAGATACATAAAGATTACATTAATAGTTCGCCATATAGAACAAAGCTATCTATTCAAGGCGATTATGTATTAATGCTTAAAAGTGTAGATACAAATTATAATTATAGTGAAGATACGAAATATATTACTTTTAATCAAGGGGAGCTACTAATTGATAATCTAATTGAATCTTATGATTTAACAGATGGATTTACTGGAACTAAAAATAATATGATTTTAGATGGAGACGAATTAGTAGTTAATCAATTAGATGACTTGTTTTATTATTTAGATGATAATGAAGCATTTTACACTAAAGACAATTCAGATAATTTTTATAATGATGTTTATAATGTTGCTTCATATATTCATAGGGTATCATCTAACGCAAACGGGCTAGGAGTTATTAACTATGTAGGTAGTGGAGATGTGGGGATTTATTATAGAGAGCTTTTTGTAGAGCCTATGTATGATGATAATGATGATAGCTTTTATACTGATGATAATTATTATATGTATAATGATATAGAATCTCCATACGAGCCATACATACAGCCATTTGATATAAAAATAAACAGACCTTATGAAATAAAGATAGAATATAACGAGCAAGAAAAAAGAGGTAGAATAACTGATTTAGAGTTTATTGTTGATGGAGAAGATATTTTACATTCTTTTGATGATGTTTTAGTAAGTGCAACTAATACAACTTTTTACAGTAATAAAATTGATATTGTAAAAAATGTTTCTGTAACTTTACAAGATGATGGGGGTAGTGCTGAATCAGTTAGAGTAATAAATAAAACTGATAATAGCTTTACTTTAGCGTGTTACGATTCAACTGGAACTAAAACAAGTGGGATAGTTGATGTAATCGCCAAAGGATATAAAACTTAAAAATATATGTTATAATATAAAAAAACAAAAGGACAGATATGGCTTTACCAAATAGAGATGTTTTAGGTAGTGATTTAGTTAATCAAGGCGAATTTAAAGTAGCTATTGAGAATTTAAGAGACTCAGTAGCAAGTGGTACAATTGATAGTACTTCAATTAATTTTTCAACTGATTCAGATTTAACATTAACAGATGAACAAAATGCAAGCGGGTATTATATTTTTACAGATAATACAACAGTCTTAACAGATACAAGAAACATAATAATAAGTACAGATACAAGAAATATAGTAGTTAAAAACTCAACTTCTCAAACATTAACAATTAAGACAGCAACTGGTACTGGAATTGATGTAGTTAGTGGTGCAGATAAAGGGCTTTTTTGTGATGGTGGGGATGTTGTTGATGTATTATCAGGGGATTATTATACAGAGTCAGAAGTTGATACATTATTAGACGGTAAACAATCAAGTGGTACTTACAATACTATAATAGGTACTGATACAGATATTAATGCAACTACTGGAACTATGATTGATAACATAAGCGTAACAGATGGAGTTATTACTTCTATGGGTACTAGGAGTATGACATCAAGTGATGTTGGGCTAAGTTTATTAACTCAAGACGCATCAGGAACACAACTGTATCTATCTGATGACTCTTTTACATATAGCACAAGTAGTGCTTATACCGATTTTAGAATAACTCATATTGGTGGAGGGCAAGATATAGGTACTGTTTTAAGAATACCTTACAATGGCATTTACGACACAACAACAGCTTCAAGTGCAAACGTATATGTTGATTCAGCTAATAAATTTTACAGAAACTCATCTTCAATAAAATACAAAACAGACGTTCAAGACATAGAAGAAAGTTATATAAACAATTTCTTTAATAATGCTAGACCAGTTTATTATAAATCAATATGTGAGAGTGATAATAAAGATTGGGGTAACTGGGGTTTTATTGCTGAGGAGTTAGATCTAGTAGATAAAAGATTAGTTGAGTATGAACAAAAAGAAGATGGGACTTTAGAGCCAGAGGGTGTGCAATATCTTAAAATTATTCCATTACTTGTATCTAAAGTACAGTCTATGGAAAAAGTTAAATTAACGATAGAAGAACTCCAAATAGAACAACTTATTCAATCAAAAGTAAATGAGTATAATGAAGCAAATGGCACATCATTTAAAAGTATAGATTCATGTGCAAAATATATTATTATGACTAGTTACAAACATTATGACTTTTGCTGCAATATTATTGCTTGGCAAACTGAAGTTTGGGAAAAGTTCAGAGAATTAGATAACTTTGATAATTTTATGGATAAAATGCCTGATTTTAAGGTATAATTATAAATGGAATTAAAAGATAGAATACATAGTATTGATAATAAATTAGTTGATTTAAAAGAGCTTTACGTAGACCATAAAAGAGAAAATTATGACAGTAGCATAAATATTTTAAAAGAAACTCATTATATTAAAAAAAGTCAAGCAAATAATAATAAGATTACTTATAGCCTAATGTTTCTATCTGGTACAGCTTTTGGACTGTCTCATAAATCTTGGTCGCCTTATGTTGAGATTTTATGGGATTTCTTTAGCAATTTTATTTTAAGGGGGTAGTATATGCCTAGATATGGTTACGGATATGGTTATGGTTATGGGGTTAGAAAAAAGGATAGTATTCCTAAGTATATACCTTATTTAAATTACAAATGGAATACGATAACAGAAAATGGTATTAGATACCTCCAAGACTCAGGGACTACTCCTAAGTTACATGGAGAAATGTTTACTGGTAGAGGGTTACAGTTTGATAGTGCTTTGAGTCAGAGTGTTATAGCAAATAAGTTAAGCAATTTAGATATAAATACAGGATTGACTATTAGTTTAGATATAGCTGGTGCTGCGGCAAGTACAAACCTTCCTTTATTTTGGTTAGGTAGGTACGATATGACAATATTTGATAGTAGAGTAAATATTTATAATGGCGTATCACATAACTATTTTCATAATTGGACTGGTTACTATAAACTAACAATAGTATGCGATAGTGTCTCTACATTTTTGTATAAAGATTCTGAATTAGTACATACATTCGAAGGTGTCTTACCAACTTACGTAAATCAGGTGTTGGAGATAGGAGGTAGAAGTGCCTATGGTGCTACAACCGATAAGCTATTATCAAACCTAATAATCCTAAACCAATCCCTAACCCCAACACAAGTACAAGCTCAATACAACAACCCAGAGTCTTTTCTTTGGAGAGATTCCAATGGAGACTTACAATCTGACACGATAGATACTAATAATGTAATTTCTTGGTTTCCTATGATAGATACAGATGGGTATGTTAGGGATAATGCTGGGTATAGTGAGAGTGAAGTATTTAGTGAGGATTTTAGTGATATATCTGAATGGACTACAACAACATCAACTTTTGAGCTGGATAATGGAACTGCTTACTGTGTGAGGAACGAAGAGGGAATAGCTAATATTACATTAGATACTCCCTCAAAAACAGACACTTATTATCTAATAACTTATGATATTTCTGATATGTCAAATGCAACATCAGGTTATGCTTATATTCTATTCGGTGGGGTAATAACTGAACAGCCTAGAGGGAATGGTAGCTTTTCTCATATTGTAAAATCTGTAGGTGTTGCAAACGTTCTTGGTATAAAAGCTGGAGGAGTGGCAGGCTTAACATTCAATATAGATAACCTAGAAATCACAGAGCTCTCAGGTATCTACCCAATAAACAACTACACAGAACAAATGAATGTTAGTCAATTAAATACTGGACTACAAACAAGTAAGTTGCTTATAGAGAATAATGTGGTTAGTGGGTTAGCTACTGGGATTAAAGGTCATGGAGATGGGTATGTTGATACTGGTTGGATTCCAAGTGCTGATGAAGATTGGATGATTGAGTGTGTGTTTGAGGTCGTTCATGATGGATTACAACATTTCTTCGGAACTTCATGGGTACAAGATAAGGTAGTTATTCTTAAACACATTGACGAATCAGTACTAACCTATATAGGGGATAAAAGTATATCGGTTGGAATAGTTCCTGAGGGTTTTGTACATTTATGCGTAAAATATGATGGTACAGAATTTTCTATTTATTTAAATGGTGTTTATAAAGGGCTTTCAAGTGGTCTTACTTTTAATAATCATTTAAATACTTTTATATTATTAAGTAGAGGTACTAATGATGGTAAGTTTTTAAAAGGGGAACAAACATTATTCAAAATCCACACAGAACCACAAGACCCAGTAGAACTATACAACAAAGCAAAAACAGATTTAGCAAAAGAAGGAGTTATATTACCATGATTAAGCAAGTAACAAACGGATTTATAGAAGATTAAGGACAAACAAATGACATTAAAAAAACACAATAAAGTTAGAGAGATTTTAGTAAGCGGACATAATTGTATGATTATATTACACAAAGACTTTTTAGATACACCTATAACTCTATCAACAATGGAGTTAATAGATGAGGAAGAACAATCAGTAGGCTATGCAAGTATAAACAAGCTAAGTGAGATTCTAGGGCACTTATTTAAGCCAAATCATGTAACAAATGATTATTACGCTTATAGATGGAACTATGATATTGGAGTAAACGAGCATTTAAATTTTATTGCTTACTTAGAAAGTCAAGGATTATTTAATATAAGAAATGGTGATGATTTTAACTTTGACATTAAAAAAGGTTTTGCTTTATGTGATGGGCTAACTATGAAAAGATTATATAATGAATATAGACAAGAGGAGGAAATATAAATGTTCGGACTATTTGCAGAATCAAGTGTAAAAGCTATTGAGTCAGTAGCTAAAGAATGGATTGAGACAGATACAGAAAAAGCTGAGGCTAAAGCTGTAATGATTAAGACTCTGGATCCAAATGGATTAATGAGAAGAGATATAAGCAATAAAGTATCAAGTTTATATATTGTTTATATCGTAGTAACAATGATACTATTATTGTGCAGTAGTTTTGAAGTTGGAAATGTAGAACAGTTGGATAAAGCTATTAATCATTTGACTGAGTTGTTTATTCCTATTACGAGCATGTTCACGATGATAGTTGGTGCTAGTTTTGGAGTTAATGTATCAAATAATTTTAAAAAAAATAAGGATTAAAATGCACTACGGGTTAGTAAAAAAAAGTCACTTTGAAGATATGGTAATGGCGGTTTGTGAATGTCTTGGGCATGGGAAAAACAAAACTGCATATAATTTAATTATTGAAACTGCAAATGCAGAGACAAACATGGGCAAAACAGAGGATAAAAGTATTTCCAATGGGCATGGAATTACTCAGATTGATAAAATAGGTTTTGAGGATATTAAAGCTAGAACAAGAGACAAGAATAAAGATATGGTTTATGATTCTTTTGGGATTGATATTGATTTAGTAGAGTTTAATGATTTAAGATACAATCCTTTATTAAGTGCTATTTTCACTAGGCTTAAATATAAGTTTATAACGGAGGAGATTCCATCAAGCAAAAAAGGTCGCGCACAATACTGGAAAAAATATTATAATACTTATGCTGGAAAAGGAACGCCAAAACACTATCTCGCTGCAAATAAGTCTTTTTTTGGATTAGCGTAAATGAAAATGCTTAAATTAAATAGCCATAAAATATATTTAAGTATAATAATAATATTAGTTTCAGTTTTGATTTATACAAACAACTTTATTACATTTTCTAAAAGTGATGGAGTTGTAAGCGTAAATCTGGTTTATGGTAACATCACACCAAATAGTGTAAAAATAAAGGAGTAAATAAAATGAATAAAATGAAGTTATTTATTAGTAGATATTGGCAATATATGGCATTATCTGTTATGTCTGGTTTTGTAGTATTTTCTATTTTTGAAAAGAATATTACTTTAGATAAGTTAATCCCACAAAAAGAGGTAATTACACCAGAATGTACTACAAATGAAGTTAAATTGATTTTAGAGAATGAAGCGGTATTTAATACTATGAATCTATTAACAATTGATTTAAATAGATTTGATATTGTAGAGACTAAGGAAGTTAAATCCTCTGTTAGTAAAAAGCAAATGTTTGGAGTAAATAGAAGATTAATACCAAATGAAAAAAGTATTAATAAGAAACAATATTATGTTACTATTTATGAAGAGTTGGACGATTTAACCTATAATAAAAATGATTATTACAAATTTCTTAAAGATTTAAACTCAACCCAAAATAAATAATACCCATACCACCGCCTAACTCTTTAGGTACTGGTGGAATTAAAGACACTTTTAGATAATCAAAAAACTTTTTTTCTATTGATACAATAGGTAAAACATCTCTTTCATCTAATATAATATAATCATAGTTGCCACATTCCCCTTTGCAATAATGTTTTTTTGAATACTTACCATAATTTAAACCAATTGCTAACCACTCGTAGACAGAATATTTAACAATGTAGCTTTTTTCTTTTACAGTATTTTTATGGATATAACCGATAGACAATCCGTTATCAAAGTTATATATAATACCAGGATTATTTTCATTCATAGGGTACATTTTTTCATAATCATTTGTTTTATTAAAATGATAACTTTTAAATCCAATATCAATAGAGTCACTAAAAAGCGGTAGCGATAATGCTACCACTAGAAAACTACTCGTAAGTAATTTGTTCATCATCTTCTGGAGCTTGTACTTCATTTGGCTTAATAGATTCATAAAACTCTCTTGTATCTGGGTCTTTTAAATCTTCATCTGTAAAACTAAAAGTTACAGTAATATCTCTTACTGTAATTGTTTCTTCTACTGTATCTTTAACTAATCTTTTTATATTCATTTTTCATTCCTTTTTTGTAATAATTATTTAGAGTAAAAATCTCTAACCAGTTGCTTTGTATCTTTTATTATATCATCTTTTGAAAATAAAAATTCTTTTTGAACCTCCCTTATTAAATTTGTTAAAGCTTTGTTTTTATTATTGTATGGGTTTCTGAAAACAAGCTCACACACAAAAGGTAATATTTCTATTTCCTTTTTACCATTTGATAGATTATGGAATCTATTCCATGCGATAGTAGTTTCTTTTGTGATATTGATTTTATTCTTTTCAATATATTTTCTAAGTAACTGCCCTATCATTCTGTAAGCTAATTGGCATCTATCATCTAGCCCCTCTTCATCTTCTTTTTGCATATTAAGAAAACCAGCGGCAATAATGTATCCTTGTACACCTCTATATTTCATCTTCAAACCTCTTATAATTAATATCGTGATTATATTCATCACATGAAACTAACTCGCCATTTAATTGCAATCCTATAATTGCAGTACTATTAACATCATACATATATCCATTACCCAAGCACTTAATATCTGATAGAGCAAAAATAGATAATATAAAAAGTAGTGTTAGTTTTTTCATTCATTTCTCCATAAAATTATAACTACTATTGTATATGTCAATAATAGTATTTGTTCGGGTTGCATTTAACCTCTCTTTCTAGACCCTTTAGGCAAATAATCACCTAAACCGCTATAACTCTTTACTGTGATATAATTTCCTTGCCATTGCTCACAATTATTTGTAAAATCTCTTATATCTCTTTTTGGCTTATTTTTCTTTAACCATTTTTTGATTAGTTTTTGTTCCATTATTTTTGTTCCCATTTATTACACCCGAAATCTATTAATACTTTATTTGTAGCATCTGCTAATATATTAGTACAAAAACCACAAGCATTATTTATTTCTTTGTAGTATTTACAACTATCACAAGTTCTATTCTTAAATTCTTGTATCTCTTCTCTCAGTCTGATACATTCATCATTTAAAGATTTATATAACTTGTCTTTGTTTTCAAAATCATTAAAAATAGAGTTTATAATTTCCTCAACTGAGTAATATCCTAGATACCTACCAGATGGTAGGCTTTTATTATTTGTTATTTCTAAACCTTTTGCCATTTCTATGTATGATTCTTTAGTCATCACTCCACCTCATAGTTATCAAAACTAGCTTTAATCACTAGCTTTGCTTTTTTATCTTCTAGTTTACAATAGTAAATAGTAGATACCTCATTTTTATCTTTTTTACAATCATCTTTTAAAGTTCGGTATAAATCCCAGTAAACCAAAGAATCGTTTTTTATTGTTACTTTGTGGGTGTAGTCTTTTTGTTTATGGGTAGTAGTTTGTTTAGGCTTATAATCATTTGGACTAGTATTAAAAACAATACTACCTAAAAACAATACCATTAAAAAGAATATACCATCATGTAACATTATATCGCCCTTATGGTTACTTCATACTTGATACTTTTATCATGAGTTTCACTAATAAACTTTTCAATGAAACTTCTAAGTACACCATCACTACAAAACTCTTGCTTGTATACCATTGTTTCTTTTATTGCTTGATCCACAATATCCTCTAGCTCTTTTATTTCTTCATCTGTTAGTTGCATACTTCATAACCCTCTCAATTAATTCACTTTTAATACCAGTTTGTTTATAATGTTCTAAATCTTTTTTATATTGTTCTCTTACTTCTGTAAGAGTTTTATTAAAGGTTTTATTTTTTTTGTGGCTCATTCTGTCTCATTCATACTAATTTTTAGCCCTATCTTCTTCTAGGTAGGGCTTTTTTAATCACATACCCATGTAGTCCATGAATTTTGATAACTTTCCCGTGTCGGCTGCCTCGTGTGTTTTTTCATGTTCCAATAATTTAAAATACATTTTTTCCATAACTTCACACATTCTATCATACTCATCTTTTGGCATTGTAACAATCTTTTGTTCTTCTACCTTTTGATCTTCTCCAAAATAATCACTCATTTTCTTAACTCCTTTTCTGTATATGGAAATATTACTATCCCATAAAAATCATAAAATTTTTTTGCGGATTTAATTTGCGGACTTACAGTCCCACGAATTAACCAGTTATTTAATTGCGATTGAGTAGTCTCCAGATTTTTAGCTAATCTATATTTAGTTAGATTTGGATTATCCTCAAGTATTTCTCTAATAGCTTGTGCTATTGTCATTACTTCCTCCTTTTGATAGTTTAATTATAGTAAACAATATTTTAAAAACTCCTTAAACTGTTCATAACCATAAATAACAACTCCATCACAAACATTACTTTTCTGGATTGTTTTTAAAAAGTCTTTTTGTTTGTCGCTTGGCTTTGACTTATGGTATGATAATTTGCCACTTTTTAGTTTTTGTGGTGGCACTTTCAACTCAATAAACCAAACTTTATTTTGAGTTATTATACATAAGTCACTAGCACCAGGAGTTAATCCCTCGGCCAATAAACTTTTCATCTCGATAGAATTTCTATAACCGCCATTTGGTATGGCAAAAAACTCTATTATCTTTCCATCTGATTTTAAATCTGTTAATAGTAGTACTATTTTTCTTTGATGGAAGGATTCATTTTTCATTTAATTTACTTGATGGGTTTGAGTATATGTTTACTTGATTCCCATTGACGTCTAATCTCTTTTGAAATTTTCCAAATAAGCCTACCTTAATCCATTGATTACCAGTTCCGTAGTCAGTCATTAAAACTATTCCACTTCTTTTTTTGTTTTCTTTATCGTCTGTATCGTCATAAGAGAAACTAGCATAATAAAAAACATATATCATAAAAATAAAAACTATTGCATTTCCTAAAGTCATTTTATTCTCCTTTTAACAGTTCAGGATTTTCGTATATGTTGCCGATTATTTCAAATTCCCACTGATCTGAGGTAAAACAATGGCAATCTTCTTCCAAGTGTCCTCCATTTTTTGTTATAACATCAAAAGCTGGGTAATATCCACACCATTTTAGTTTGCCATTTACTGAATATTCGTCCCAAACATTAAAACAGTTCAATATATCCCCCTCATAAATCTCTTTTCCATTTTTATCTTTTAAGCCTGTGTATTGCATGAAAATATAATCGTCATTACAAAATTGGTCGTTAATACAATTAAACTCATCAAAATAAATATCATCAGGTTTAATCATTTTTCTAAGAGCTTTTTCACACCAAGCTCTAAATTTAATCTCTCTCAAAACCTAAACCCCTCAGTTAATTCTTCATCAGTTGAAACAAACACTTCAACATCATATAAACTTAATCCCTCGTACTCAGAAAACATTTTCTCGCCGTTTGTATTTACAAAATAAATATCATTATTATCATATACTACTATGCAAGTAAATAAACCATCATCTTGTTCTAGGTGTACTTTGTCACCGTCTCTTA
>CAKZOX010000100.1 GCA_937138295.1 uncultured Campylobacteraceae bacterium | reverse complement strand
GTTTTTTTGAACTCTTTTTTTCTTTCTTCACTATTATCTTTTTGCATATCTGTTTCAGTTGGACTTGGTGCTACACAGTTTACAGTAATTCCATATTCACCTAACATTTTTCCATAGATTTTAGTTGCATTTATAAGAGCTGCTTTTGCCATTCCATACCAAATGTCTGGATGACCTATTTGTCCAGCTATTGAAGCTGTATTTACTATTCTTCCATATTTATTTTCTTTCATACTTTCACAAAATAAATTAATTAACTCAACAGGTGCATATAAATCTACATTCATTAACTTATCTCTAGCTTCTTTTGGATAATTATTATAAGTATATTTTGGTTGCATATATCCAGCATTATTTATTAAAACATCAATATCCCCTACTTCTTTTGCTAAATCAGAAAGACCATCTAAATTTGATAAATCATATTCTATACAAGTAACATCTTTTACACCAACTAAAGAACAAGTTTCAAATTCTCTTGCTACTATTACAATTTCATGACCTAATTCAAGCATAGCTCTTGAAACAGCTAAACCAATACCTTTATTTCCACCTGTTATTAATATTTTTCTTTTTTCCATGATATATTCCTATAAATTGTATTATTTAAAAATATTATAATTATTTTTCAATTAAATGTTCGTATCTTTTATCTGTTAATATCTTCATAAAAGCAACTAATGCTTCAATTTTTCTATCACTAAGTCTTTTAGCTTTTAAGTCATCTATTGAAATATTTTCTTTTACTTCAGGTTCTTGCCAAGGTTTATTTGTTT
Source organism: uncultured Campylobacteraceae bacterium (assembly GCA_937138295.1). Taxonomy (GTDB): domain Bacteria; phylum Campylobacterota; class Campylobacteria; order Campylobacterales; family Arcobacteraceae; genus JALRJW01. The sequence goes on along the minus strand of CAKZOX010000100.1, from coordinate 4,123 downwards.
CAGGATTAATTGTTCTATTTTGATTGTTATATTTATCATAAAATTCAACTACCGTTTTTAGTTCTTGAAACACACCATTATGCATATATGGAGCTGTAACTGCTACATTTCTAAGTGTTGGTACTTTATATTTTCCTTTATGAACTTTATTGTTTACTTTCTCATTAGCTAATAAACCTTCATCAATTTTATTAATTCCATTTTTTGCCCTTAGAAATCTATTTTCAGGTGTGCCAATATTATGGAATTCATAATTAGTAAAAGTTTCATAGAGTTTGTCTTCACCTTTTAAAACATGACATGAAGCACAAGAGTTGTTGTTATTTGAAAAGAAAATTGTTCTTCCTAAATCTTCTAACACAGTCAAGTCATACTCTCCTTTTAAAAATCTGTCATATTTGGAATCGAAAGTAGAAAACTGTTTTGTTTTTTCAAAACTTTCTATAGCTTTAGTCAAAGATTCATATGCTTTTTCATCATTATGAAATATCTCATTTCCATATATAGTTTTAAATTCATTTACATGATAATCATTTAATTTTATTCTTTCAATTACTGCTTTTTTTGAAGGCATATTCATCTCAATTGGATTTAAAAAAGGTCCACCAGCTTGTTCTTGTAATGTCGATGCTCTTCCATCCCAAAATTGACCCCCAATAAACTCTTTCTTTTTTTCATCATAATGGAATTTTGGAGAATATTTAGCATAAGTTAAACTTGGAGCCTGTCTATCTCCCAATGATTTCAAATCATCACCCAATGAAGCCATACTTAAAACTTTGTTGTCCCTATCATCTATAAATGCTTTTTCTGGATTATGGCAAGTAGCACATGACTGGTTTGCATTTAATGATAATGATTTATCAAAAAATAAAGATTGTCCTAGTTGTTCTTCTCTTGTTAGCTCATCTGTTTTTGAAGCAAAGATATAACTAATAAATAAAAGCAATAACATTAATGTCTTCATCTTATTTCCTTATGTAATTATTTATTAAATTTTCAAATGGTGTAAAAATCAAACCTTTCAGTGATGAATATTCTTTCATTTGTTCTTTTTTAAGTCCAAATTTCATTGTTTTAATTTCACTTGAGAGTTTTAAAGTTCCAAATATTCTATCCCAAATAGCTAAATAGCCCCCATAATTTTTATCAAAATATTTTTTACTGTGATGTACTTGGTGTTGTTTTGGAGAGATGAACCACTTTTCAAAATATTTTCCATAAGATAAAGGCACATGCGAATGCCTTAAATTACTTCCTAACAGTGAAAAGATAAATAAAAGAATATTTACTCCTACAACCATATAAATATCAATCATTGCTCCAAAAAAATATATAAAAATTCCTGTCACAATACCTATAGTTAAACTATATCTTAATCCAAATAGTATATTTTCCACAAAATGAACCCTATAAAATGTAGCTGGATTTAAAACCTTTGCACTGTGATGAACCTTATGAAACTCCCATAAAAATGGAATTGTATGTAAAAATCTATGTAACCAATATCTTGTAAAATCACTTGCTATAAAAAGTGCTAAAGTATATAAAAATATAATTTGATTATATGAAAAAAAATTTGTTTCAAAAAAATCAAACTGAAAATATAAGAATTTATTTACACTAAAAGCAATAGTTTTCGCACTTATTAAAAAAGGTATTAAGAAAAGTATATTTATAAAATATCCCACAAAGAAATATTTATAATCTAAAATTGCACTTTTATGGAACCAAAGTTTTTTTGAAAATATGACTTTTGTTTTTATTTTAGTAAAATAGTAAAATAAAAAGGCTATAAAAATTGAAGATAATATATATCCAAAATATAATCTTTTGTTAGGATTTATAATATATTCAAATACATTTAAACTATCCATTTAATTTATCCTAATCTCCATCAGCATCTACTATTTTTGATGTAATTGAAAGTTGCTCTAAAAGTGAAAAATAATAAGCATTATGTAGATTTATAACTTGCTTATAAAGTTCATTTGCTTTTGTTAAATCATCATTTTTTATTTTTACTATTTCATTATCAATATTTTTAAAATAAATTTGAATATCTGAAATTTGTTTGGTTATTTCAAAACTATTTGAAACACTGTAAAAGTTTTTAAAATTTTGCTTTGACATTACTTTTTTATGAGCATCTAAAATAGCTTTTATAGCTTCAAGTGAATTTTTACTTAGATTATATTCATCTCTTTTTGAATCTGGATTATTTTTATATTTTGAAGAAATTCCAGCAACTTCAGCTATTCGCCACTCTTTTAATCTATAAGTTGAAGCTATAAGAGTATTCATAAGTAAAGAGTTTTCCCATTTTTTACTTTTGTTAGAATTATTTACATAATTTTTGTAAACTTCATTTATATCTTCTAACTTTGAAATAATGCTATCTAAAATTACTATTGCTAACTCTTTTTCTCTTTTTGAAATCACTTCATCATTAAATAAGACATACTCTAAAGCATTTATTGTTTTAAATGAGTTTTTAAATAGTGCGATATTTACTTCATCTTTTGAGTCAATTACCCTTTGCATTTGTTCATTTAAATCCTCATTTAGATTATGAAATACATCAATATATCTTGGTGTATCAATATAATCTTCATCCATATCACCAGCAAAATATAAGGCCTCAACTTTTTTCCATGATTTAATTAGTTGTGTAAAATTTTGCTTTGATAATTCCTCTTTTAAAAGTTCTGCATTTTTAATTGTTTCTTGTGTATCTTTAATAGATACATTTTTTACTATTGAAACGAATACTGAATCATTTGCATTTAGCAAGTTAATACAGGCAAAATACAAAAAAACAAATAACACTATTTTTCTCATTTTCTTTTCCTTGATTTATAATTTTTCTAAAAACTCTATAAGTTTTTTTCTTTGTTTTTTTTCTAAATTCATATAATTTTCTTTTGCTTTTAAAGCTTCCCCTCCATGCCAAAGAATCGCTTCTTGAATATTTCTAGCTCTTCCATCATGTAAAAGTCTTTGTTCTTTTTTTAAAGTTGATAAACCCCATAAAGGTGCTGTTCTAAATTCACTTTCACTTGCTTTAAATTCAACTCTTCCATCACTTAAATCTGCACCCATATCATGGAGCAAAAAATCACTAAAAGGTGATATTTTTCTGCCATCACTTAATGTGAAACTTGATGAATGACACTTAGCACATCCTATACTTTCAAAAAGTTTTAAACCTTTTAAATACTCTTCATCTTTTTTAACTCTTTTAATTCCTAAGTTTTCTATATAGTAGGAAATCGCATCAAGTCTAAAATCTGGTATATCAATCTCTTTTGAAAGGGCTGATTCTTTTAAGCAATTTTCTTGAGAATTAGTGCAATTATCATTAGGATTTAATGAAGAAGTTAATCCCATGTCATCATGTGCAGCATTTGCAACTTGTTCTTTTATAAAAGCTACATTTGCTTTGTGATTATATTTTCCAAGCTCAATTTTATTTGTGATTTTTGAATAAACCCAATTCGCTTTTCCACTTATTCCGTCGTTATTTTTATCAAACTCATCTTCCTTTGATAAAATCTGTTCATTTGGGATTTGAGATATTAACCCTAACCCTTTTAAACTTGTAGCCATTCGATATGAAATATTTGTATTTTTATGTAAAGAGCCATAATTTAAATCTTTTAAAGAGTAATTTGGTTTTAAAATTTCTACAATTTCACCATCTGGAAAAATGATATTTTTTTTACTAAAATGAATATTTATTTTTGCCTCAAAAGGTGTGTTTACTGTTCCATTTATAGAGATTTGAGTTCCATAATTAGGTTCTTTAAGTACATTACCAACAGATAATCTAGCTACTAAACTTCTAGATGTAACTCCATCTTTACTATATAAATTTCCTCTGCCATTAGAAGGATGACAACTTATGCAAGTATTAGCGCTAAATAATGGGCCTAATCCATCTCTAGCAGTAGTTGAACTAGGACTTGCTACCCAAGGAATTGTAAAAAAGCTTTTACCTAATATAAATTTATCATCATCTAAATTAGATGATAAAAGTTGTGTATTAAAAAATAATACACAACTCAATATCAAAAAACTAGATTTTAGTTTCTTCAGCATCTGTAACATCATCAGTTGTTAA
>CAKZOX010000099.1 GCA_937138295.1 uncultured Campylobacteraceae bacterium | reverse complement strand
TAGCTTCTGCAAGACCACCAACATAAGATCTACCTTGCCACTTCATTTCTTTAGCATAAAGGTGAATATCAGAAAATGCTGAAATTGTTGCACCACCTAACTTTGCCATAGATAATATAGCACGAGTAATTGCACCATATTTAGCAGCAGCAAAACCATTAATAGTATTTACAGATCCATCTACTTCTGCCATAAATTTCATATGACCACCTTGCTCTTTCATAAATGCACCAATACGTTCAGCTTCTTTTTGATTTCCATCTTTAATTAATTTATTTTTAACTAAATCACCTATTTTTTTATAATTATTTTGAGGGTTACTTCCTAGTTTGCTCATCATGCCAACATTTTTACCTGCAACATGGAATCCACTAAATATAGATTCTTTTAAATTTTGACCACCAAACATTGCATTATAATCATACCAATCATCAGAACTTTTAAAATGTAAAACTCTTTTTGCTCCCATTTTTTTAACCATACTTTTTGCACCAAAAGTTTCTCCTGCACTATTAACAATTTGATTTTCATTTCTTATTAGAGAGTTGTAAGCGTTATCTAAAAAAGCATCTATGTTTGCTTCATCAGTTTCAAAGAATGTTCTTTTATGATCTAATCTAGGTTTAATATAATCTTTCCATGCTTGTAAGTTTGTTTCTGGAGATCCATTAACTGATTTTGATTTTACATTATTTTTTACATTAATAACGTCTAAAGCATTTCTTAATTGAAAAGGATCTGAACTTTGTCTTATAATCCAACCAGGAAGTTTATCTATATTTGCTCCATAGTTGTTATATTTTTTTCTTACTGTCTCTGAAAAATCTTCAATAACTTTAGCAAGTTTTACAATATCACTATTTTTTTCTGTAATAGCTTTACCCTCTCCAAGTTCCCAAATAACTCTAGAAATTTTTTTTTCAATATCACTAGTAGCTTTTGCAAATAAATCATCTACTCCTGCTTCTTTTAATTTAGCATTAAATGATACTACTAAATTTTTATAATAAGCATCTTGAGCTGCAGCAACTGAATCTCTTGCACCCATTCTTTCCCAGTTACTACCAACAAGTAAAGCTGTCATTCCTTCTGTTGGATTATCTTTAAAATTAGCTAAATTCCACTCAACATAATCTCTAATTTTTATCTCATCTTCTATTGCATTTAGTTTGTTAATTTGTTTTTGTAATTTTTCTTTATCTAAAATTTCTCTAGCAACAGCAGCATTAACAGCATCATCTGCTTCTTTTAATTTAGTTTGACTTTCAGCTTGTCTGATTGATTTTAAAATACCTTGAGCTTCATCTCTATTGATACCAGATTTACTTAAAGCATCTTCTATTCTTATTAAACATTTATCTGCCATAATTATTTTCCTATTCTACAGTTGATTCCTTCCATAATAGCATTTTCATAATCTTTTGATTTAGAGTTTATATCTTCTAATGCTTTAACAGATGCTCTTGTTTCTTTACTTTCTGGTAATCCTAAACTTCTTTGTTTCTCAAGTTTAGCAACCAAATTATTTTCAGCAATAAGTATTTCTTGATCTAAGTTTCTAGATTCTATAGAACTTTGTGCTTTATCTTTATTATATCCATCTACAATTTTATCTTCTAAAATATTTCTAGGTTTTGCATTAACTGGAGAAGTTATCTCTTGTGGTTTATTTGTTATTCTTTGATCAATTAATTTTTCTCTACTAGTAAATTGTTCTACTAATTCTTTTTCTCTTTTTAATAATTTAGATTTTTCTTTTTTTAGTTTCTTTAATTCTGGAGTATATTTAATATTTGATATTTTTCTTTTTGGATCAAAATATTTTTCTAACATATTAATTTTGTTTTGAACTTCAGTTAATTTTTTATTAACTTCAATACTTTCTTCGTTTACTTTTTTTCTAGCTTTTTCAACTATGTTTTCATCTATTTGTGCGTGTCTTAATTTAGGATTTAAATCAGCATAATCTTTTACATTAACTGGAACTTCTTCACCCAAATCTGCTATTGCTTTTGCAAGTAATAACTGTCTAGTATCTGGATCTACTTCTTCCAATTCTTTCATTATTCTTGAATTTTCTGGATAGTATTCTCTATATAAACTAAAAGCAGGATCTTCTTGACTTTTAGATTTTAAATTTTTTCTTGAATCTCTTATTCTTTTTTTAAATTTTCTGTGAGTGTATACATCTTTTAATTTACCTGCACCAACATGAAGTCCACCACCAAGAATAGTACCAAATGATACTGCCATAAAACTATCCATTAAACCATAATCAGATTGTTCAGCACTAGCTGCTGCATAAACTAATGGCTCAACAGCAGAAATACCTACTAAACCTTCTATTGAACCCTTTATCATTCTTGCTCTTGTTAATCCATATTTTGCAACTAAACTTGCAAATCTTACTTGACCCACAACAGGAATAAACATCATAGCTAAGTTAATTGGATCTGCCATACTTGCTACCATTGCTGTACCAAATTTTGCTGTAGTAGCTATAACACCTGTTGGTCCACGTTGGATAATACTTTGTCTATCTCTTTCTTCTTTTTTTCTTTCTACTAAAACATCTACAGTAGATTGTTTTTCATCTTGTTCAAAAAATATTCCAGAATCTTTATATTTTTTATTTAACTCTTGAAATGGTATTAAAGGTTCATCAACATTTCTACTTTGATTTAATTCATATAAACGTAATGAAGAAGATACAGGGTTATATTTCCAGGCATCTTTTGCTGTCTCTGCAAGAACATCAGATAAGTCAGTAGAAAACTGATCAAAACCTGTTTGCTTTGCATACTTATTTATTTCTAAACCGAATCCTATATTTGCCATATTGATTAAGGTGTTTGTTCTGCTTCTTTATTAGTTCTATAAACTTCTAAATCTAATAAAATATTTGTAGTTGGTAATACATGAGAGCCATCATCAAATTTTAATTCTAATAACTCACCTTTTTTATTTTCAACTAAACCTAATGATCCGTCTGGAAAAGGTATTGCAAAAACAATTCCAGAACCATCTGCACTATTAACCCAAACTCCTCTATCTTTTGCTTGTGCTAACATCTCTTCATTTATTTCATCATCATCTATATCTGAATTTGAAGATTGAAAAGAAAACATATCAAAATCTTCTAAATGTTTTTCTTTTATGGTTTTTGCTTTTCTTTGAATTAAATTTATTTGACCATCTGATAATGTATCATTGTTATATCTTTTAGGAATAAAGTAAGTATTGTCTCCACCAAACATATTATCACCACCAGCAAATACAAAGTTTTTCATAACTTCTTCTGTTGCAGATTCAACTGCATCTTTTTGAGACATACCAGTTGTTGATGACATTGTGCTTATTGCAACATAACTAATTATTTCTTGTATATCATTTAATTCTTTGTTTGCTCTAGTTGTGTTCATCTTGTTGCTAAACATAACTGTGTCTCTTAATTCCTTCATGTTTGTTGCAACTTCTTGTCTTATACTGTTTTTATCTAAATCGTAATCTTTAACATATTGATCTAATATTTTCTTTTCTTCTTTGGTATCTATGCTCATTACTTTAGTTGCAAAATTTTCATCACCTAAATAAGAAACAAGTTTAGCAGTAACAGGTAAACCATTTGCACTTAATTGATTTAAAACTCTTCCATATTGCTCTCCATATTGTTCTTCTAATCCTTGAAGATAACCTATTTTATTTAATGGATCTTGATTTTCGTAATCTCTTACAAGATTTTTAGCAAAACTTTCTGGTATTACTTTTACAAGTGATGGATCAATTTTCATATCTTCTTGTGCTTGAACAACAGAGTTTACATATTTTTGAAATAGTTTTTGTTTTTCTGGTGATCCTTCTGGTTCATCTTGATAGTTATTAAATAAATTTCTAACAGTAGAGTTGTATGTAAGTATTAATGTTGCAGCATCTTCTTCAATAAGTTTATTTTTATCTGCTAAAAAATTTTGTGCTTTTGTTTTATATTTTAAATCTTCAGCATAGTTTCCAGAACTTAAATTCCAACTATCATATATTTTATTTTCAGTACCAGCTTCAGCAAGCATTATTTGTAATTTAACGTCAGAAAGTTTTAATGTATTTTGTTCTGTAAGTATAAAATTATTGTATGTTTCAACTCCAAATACTTCTTTAATAGCTGGTTTATTTATATCTAATGTATCTCCATTTTCTAATGCTTTAATATAGTTGTCTACTTGTTTTGTTAGTATTGGAGCTGCTTCTAATTTAATATTTTTTAATAAATCTTCTCTAGTTTCTAAATTTAAATTTTCATATTCACCTGTATTTAATTTTCTAAAAGTTTCTACAGGGTCATCTACTGAATCTCTTTTAACTGTAAAATAAGCTATCTTGTTTGGTATGTTTGCAACTTTTGCTTCATACTCTGTAATAGTAATCATACCATCTTCAAAATCACTTTTATATAATTTAGTTAAGTCTGCTGGTAATGTTTGTATTGCTAAACTATTATCTCCACTTGCAGGATATAATACGTCTGTCATAAGACTTTGTTCTTTAGCTTCTGAAGCTAATGCTCTAGAGTTTAATAAATTTTTATGTACTGCATTATCTACTGCATATATTTTTTTTTGTTCTTCCATTAAATAATTATTTGAGAACAATGTTTTTATATTTGAATTAGATGCTTGAGATTCAAATTTAGTTCTAACCAATTTACTTTTTTCCATTAAAAAAGCATTTGCCTTATCACCATCTTTCATATTAGATGCTTCTTGAACATAACCATTTAACTCAACTACAGCTTGGTTTTCTAGTTCTAATGCTTCAGTTTTATTTTCAGCATTTTTTCTTTTAATTCCATACTCACTTACTTTTTTAGTTATTGGTGCTAAAGCAGTTGCAAGGTTATTATTTAAATTCATTTGAATATTTGTTTGAGCAGAACCTACTTCAGTTGTCATTGTTCCTTTAGATGTAAATACTGGAAGTTTAGGCATTATACTGTTGTTCCTTTAAACTGAGTTAGCAATGATGAACCTGTTGAAGCTACTGTAGATATTTGTGCCATTTTAGCACTTTGCTGTGCCATATCACCTTTGATTCTGGCAAAACTAGCTTGTTCAATTTTATTAGCTACTGCCATTTTAGAATTATATTTTATTAAATTTTCTTGTAGTATTTTTTCTTTTTCATTTGCTCTAGCAACTCTTAAAGCAGATCCAGCATAAGTAGCACCAGACTTTGCAACAGCAACTACAGTTTGACCTCTTAATTTTACAAACTCTTTATCAAATTGTTTTAAATCAAATTCTGTTTTTTTCTCTATTGCTGTACTTTGTTGTTCTAAAACTTTTGCATTTCTGTTATTAACAGCTTGATTAAAGTCTCCAATAGCACCTTGAGATTTGTATTGAGCTGCACCCATTGCTCCAATTACTGCTGCTTGCCATCCCATTAGAATAACCTCGCATACATATATTGATCTGAACCATCAAAACCAAATTTTCTCATTAATCCTTCTTCCTCTAATCCTAACCATTTAGCAAAT
>CAKZOX010000098.1 GCA_937138295.1 uncultured Campylobacteraceae bacterium | reverse complement strand
TTATCTGACAATACTTTAACAACTGAAATGTCTACATACAGACAAGCATTAAGAGATTTAACTAATGGATTAACTACACTAGATGAAGTTAATGCAGTAGTATTTCCAACAAAACCTTAAAATAATGTTGACATTAACAGAATAAAATGGTATAATTATGGCTAAGGCAAAAGGTTTATTAAATAAAGAAGCTCACATCCAAATTCCTAAAGGAAGTTCAGTAGGTCGTAGACCAAATACAAGTACTATGAATAAACATAAACGAAGACATTCAGGTGTTAAAAAATATAGAGGTCAAGGAAGATAATGGCTAGACAATCTCCAACAGATGTGAAAATAGATTTCCTTGTTAAGGAGATAAAAGAATTAAGAGCTGAAACTAAAAATTTAAGAGCTGATATTAACAAAGGTAAAGGTGCTATCTGGATATTAATTGTTTTAGCAAGTGCAGTTGGTGGAATATATAATTATTTTAATAGTTAAAAGGTAAACAATGATTACAAAAGTAAAAAGAGTTAGATTAAATAAAAAGCCTAGACAGAAGTTTGCTGTTGGTGATGAAGCTAGAAAGTTTGAAAACATTCCTACTGCTTCTCAACCACAACAACAAACTGTTGGTGGAAGAGATGAATTTTTAGATAAGTATGTTGCTGGTCAAGTTAAGTCACCTGAGTTAGCTACTTCAGCTACACAACAATATACTACTCAAGCTGTACAAGCAGATGAATTAATTGGTGGTACAACTATGGCTGCTCCTACAGATGTAGGACAACAAACAATTACAGGCTCTACTATTTCTGCACCAACAACTGGTGTTTCAACTGCTGCTGCTGCTCCTGGTACTTTCAATGTTGCTACAATGACAGGTGCTACAGGTACTGCAGAACAAGCTACTGCACAAACTGGAACTTTAAGTACTGCTGCACAAATTGCAGATGTTACTGGAACTTTATCTGGTACTGCTACTGGTGCTACAGCAGCTCCAACTACTTCAGCAATAGCTCAAGCAGCTCAAGGACAATTATCTTCTGGTGCATTAGCACAAGTTGTAAGTGGTACTGCTGCTACTGTTAATGGACAGACAGCTACATTACCTGCAGATATTCAAGCTGCAGTTGCAAGTAATCCTGCACAAGTTACAGCAACTATTATGCAACAACCTACTGCTGTACAAGCACAAGTTGCTTCATTACCTACAGATGCTTTAGTATCTACACAGCTTAATACTTTATTAGATGGTATTGATACTGGTACTATTCCTACATGGGCAAGAGGTGCTGTTGAAAATGTTGAAAAGAATTTAGCTGCTAGAGGTTTAAGTAAATCTTCTATTGGTAGAGATGCATTAGTAAATGCTATTATACAAAATGCATTACCTATTGCACAATCAAATGCTACTGCGTTACAACAAAGAGCATCACAAAATTTAACTAACGAACAACAAGCTGCTGTATTAACTGCTCAACAAAGTTTCCAATCACAATTAGTTAACGCTGAGAATGATATGAAAGCTAACATGATGAATGGTCAGTTTGCACAAGAGTTAACTAAACTTAATGCAATGAATGAACAACAAGCAATTGTTGCTTCAGCTAATCAACAGCAACAAGTTAGATTAGCAAACTTAGCTAACTTACAACAAGCTGGTTTAACTCAAGGACAGTTAACTCAACAAATGTCTTTAGCTAATTTAAATGCTAATCAACAAACATCATTAGCAAATGCTCAAACAATTGCAGGTATGGATGTTTTAAATTTAAACAACCAACAACAAACTGCAATATCAAACTCTAATTTATTTAGAACATTTGAATTAACAAATTTAAATAATAGTCAACAAGCTACTATGCAAAATGCTGTACAGTTAGCTACAATGGATATGGCTAATTTATCTTTTGCACAACAACAAGCTGTTCAAAATGCTAAGTCATTCTTACAAATGGATATGACTAACTTAACTAATGCTCAACAAACAGAAGTATTAAATACACAGAATAGACAACAAGCTATGTTAACTGACCAAGCTGCTACAAATGCTGCTGCTCAGTTTAATGCATCAAGTGAAAATCAAGCTACTCAGTTTATGACTAATTTAGCTAGTACAATTAATTCACAGAATGCTGCAAGAAATGATGCTATGACACAATACAATATTTCTGAAGCAACTAGAGTAGAAGCTTTAAATCAAGGTAACTCATTAGAAGCTGAAAGATTACAAGCAACTTTAAATACTCAGGTCAATCAGTTTAATGAGCAATTAGATTATAATAGAAATCAATTTAATACTCAAAACTCTTTAGCAATTGAACAAGCAAATGTTGCATGGAGAAGACAATTAAATACTGCTAATACAGCAGGAACTAATGCTGTTAATCAAGCTAATGCTATGAATGCATTTAATTTAAGTAATCAAGGTTTATCTTTTATATGGCAAGAAATGAGAGATGCTGCTAAATGGGAATATGAATCAGCACAAAATGCACAAGAAAGACAAACTAATTTAGCAATAGCTGCATTAGGAAATGAAGCTGCTTCTGACCAAGGTAGAGCTGATACTCTTAAAACTCTTGGTGGTTTTGCAATGGATATTTGGGCTAAATTTCCTTCAAATAAATAAAAAGTTAAGTATTGACAATGGTCACTTCGAGTGATATAATAGATGTAATAAGATTATATAGGGAGTTTCCTAAATATAATTATCTTTCTGATAGAGATATTGCAAAAGCAGTAATCCCTTCTTTATCTTTAAATCAATATAATATATTTAGATACCCTACAACTGGTGTTGCTTATGCTTTTACTAATTGGGCATTCTTAAATAAGACTGCTGAAGAAAGATTTTTAAAGACAGGTATACTTGAAAATTTAGATTGGGATAGTGGAGATATTTGTTGGCATATAGAAACAATACATACTGCTCAAGATAAAATAAAAGAAATATATAAGTATACAGCTAATCGTTTAGCAAAAGATGTTGGAGAAGATAAATATTGTAATTGGATTAGAACAAATAAATCAGGTAAAGGAATAAAAAGAATTAATAAAATGAAAATATTAACAGGATTAAAAAAGTTTAACTAAGGAAATATTATGGGAAGTGTATCAAGAGTATTTAAAAAAGTAACTAAAGCAGTAACAAAACCTATTAGCAAAGCGTTTAAAGGTGTAGCTAAAGGTATTATGAAAGTTGGTAAAGCAACTCTGCGTGGTGTTTCTAAAATACAAAATAAACTTGGACCATTAGGTTCTATTGCTATGGCTATTGCTATGCCTTATGCATTAGGAGGATTAAGTACTGCAACAACTGCAGCTATGAATAGTACTAATACTTTTTTAAAAAGTATAGGTACAATTGGTAATCAAATTAGAACAGGTTATCAGGCTTTTAATGCTGGTATATCAAAAGGTTTTAGCACTATTACACAATCTATATCAAAAGGTTTTCAAAAGTTTGCACCTCAAGGAGCTAAAAATATGTTTTCTAATATTTCAACAGGTGCTAAAAATTTATATAACTCAGCTAAAAATACATTAAAGAAATATACACCTAAACCTTTAACAGCAAAGGAAGGTACAGTAGAATTTTTTGGAGCTGCTGACCCTGGTGTTGGTACTATGACAAGTTCTGAAGCTGCTTCTGCAATTCAAAAAGGAACATTATCAGCAAGTGAATTAGGTACACAAACTTTAACTAAACCTAGTGGATGGTTTACTAAAACAAATGTTGTCGGTGTTGAATCTGATAAAATTGTAACTGATACAATTAATAATGCATATGAAAATAGATTAAAAGGTTTTGGAAAAAATGCAACTACAATGTTTAATGATGTTAGAGCAAAAGCTATTGAATTAAATACATATGTTAATGATGAACAGATAGGTTCATTTGTAGAAAATAATATAGGAACAAAACAATATTCTAAAGAGATATTAGAATATAGTGGTGATATGGATTATTATGGAAAAAGTCAATATAATGTTAAAACTGAAATAGCAGATTTAGGTAACACAGGAGATTACATTGATAATGGTAACGGTTCATATAGATTTACTGGAGATAAAACTTTTGCTAAAGACCCTACAGTTAAAACTCAAAAGTTTGATACTAAAAAAATTGCATCAAGTTTTTCAAAAAGTTTATTAAAACCATCATCTTCTTTAGATAATAAACCATACTATATGGGTCAACAAGATATGACTATGAATACTACATTAGGTGGATATACTGGTACAGATATTCAAGGTTCTGGTGGTGGTAGTTTATTAGAAGGAGTTTTTAGTGATGCAGATAAACAAAGAATTATGACGTATTATAAAAACATGAATTTAATAGGTAGTATTTAATATGGCAGTAAATAAAGCAGGTAATTATACAAAGCCTACAATGAGAAAAAAAATATTTAGTAGAATAAAATCACAAGCTTCACATGGTACAGGTGCTGGACAATGGAGTGCAAGAAAAGCACAAGCTCTAGCTAAAGCCTATAAGAAAGCAGGTGGAGGTTATAAATCATAATGGATAAAATGAAAAATAAAAAAGTAAAAACAATAAAAAAAGTAATTAAAGGTTTAAAGAAAGCTTCTAATTCACATAAAAAACAAGCACAAACTTTAAGCAAAGTAATAAAATAAAATACAATGGCTTTAACATCATCTCAAAAAAGTTTAAAAGACTGGGGTAAACAAAAATGGAGAACTAAATCTGGTAAGCCTTCATCTAAAACAGGTGAAAGATATTTACCAGAAAAAGCAATCAAAGCTTTGTCCTCTTCTGAATATGCAAGAACAAGTGCAGTTAAAAGAAAAGGTACAGCAGCAGGTAAACAATTTGTTAAACAACCAAAGAGTATAGCAAACAAAGTAAGGAAGTATAGAACATAATGGCTGAGAAAATAAGAGAAAATCAATTTGATGAAGTAGGTGTTAATCCTTTTAATGCTCCAGTTCCTGGTGAATCTTTAACAGCTTCTCCTGAAACTCCTAAAGCATGGGAAACACCACCTGAATATACAGACGAAGATGAAGCTATGATGGCTGTATATATGGTATTAACAGAACAATCTACTCTAAGAGGATTGATTGAAATTATTTCTGATGGTATTGCTTTAGATGAGTTAGCACAAGTAATATTATATAAAGGATATACTGAAGGTAAGTATACTCCTGATATGATGTTAATGTTAGCAGAGCCTACAATTTATTTATTAATTGCAATTGCTGATTATGCTGAAATAAAAGATTATGTATTATACAATGAAGAAGATGGCGACCCTGATACAGAAATTCCTAGTGATGATATTACACCAGTAGATATGGATGGTGATGGAATATCTGATGAACCTAAAGCTAAAGTTGAACCTAGAAAAGATTCAGTTAGTGAAAGTTTACTATCAAGAATTGAAAAAGAATTACCTACTAAAGTTGAAGAAGCTTCAGTAGAAGAAACAGAAGAGGAAGTATAATGGGATTATTTACAGATTTAGGAAATTTTGCTACAGGTGCAATTGAAAGAGATAAAGAAATTACTAAAGAAAATTTAGCTATTAGAGCAGATGAATTAAAAGCTAATAGAGATTTAATGATTGCAATGAAGAAAGATAAGTATGCTGCTGATATTGCAAACTACAAAATTGAAAAACAAAAAGCTAACGAAATTAAAAAATTAAATTCTGTAGCTGCTAAAGGTGACATGGATAAATCTTCTTATGCTAAACAATATTTATTACATAGTTTAGGTACTGAGAAATTTAATGCTTTACAAAAAGCTGACCCTGAAGGTTTCTTAGATATGGTTGCTAATATAGGTTCAGCTAGAGATTATAAATTTACAACTGATAGAGAAAGTATTGATAATCAATTTAGTAT
This sequence comes from uncultured Campylobacteraceae bacterium, assembly GCA_937138295.1. Classification (GTDB taxonomy): domain Bacteria; phylum Campylobacterota; class Campylobacteria; order Campylobacterales; family Arcobacteraceae; genus JALRJW01. The sequence goes on along the minus strand of CAKZOX010000098.1, from coordinate 301 downwards.
TGATACTAAAATTGTTAATAAAGGATTTGCTGATGCAATTGAAAATGCTAAAGGAGATTATTAAAGCTATCTCCGTGACTATTGAAAAATACCGATTAGCAATTAAACAGTTGATTACCAATAACCCTATTTTGTTCACTCCATATAAAGATGATCAAGCTATTGATATTGCTATAGCGGCTTGGTTTTTAGCTCTGGATGGAAATAGTCATGCAGATTTAAATGCCTGGTTAACGCAAATGACTCAACAAATCATATATCTGTTTCAAACCAATGGTAAGTACCCTTCAACAATTAGAAA
>CAKZOX010000097.1 GCA_937138295.1 uncultured Campylobacteraceae bacterium | reverse complement strand
CTCGTAAGCACCCTTATAACCAAATCTTCCAGGAGTACCTTTTGAAATGCCTAAAACAAGGGCTTTGTAGCACTTTAATAAAAGTTCCTTTTCTTTACTAATATATTCCCTATAGTTACTTTTCTTTTCTATAAAAATTAAGCTACTTAAACTTCCCATTTCATTTAGCTTTGATATAATTTTTCTTTTAACTTTTAGTAACATTTTTTCTAACCTATTTTAATCCATAAAAAACACATAGTTTTTATTAGATATTTCCTATGTAAAAATTAAAGTTATCCTGGAACTTTTTACCAAATTCTTTAGATACCATTTCATCAGTTTCTTTAAGTGTTTTCTTATTGAACATTTGTGGAACTGATAAAGTTTTTACCCCTATTATTTCCTGGGTATTTCCTTTTCTTTGAAGTAATGCACCATTCTTAGCTGTAAATGTTGCAGCCTTAAATGTTTTCCTACCTTGACCTTTTTTAATTAAAACACTCATTTTCCCTTTTTGCTTTAATCTTTTAGGTGCAAATCTCATAGCATTAAATCTTGAACTTCTTACATCTATCACATATTCCATAGTAGAAAATCTTGACTTTCTAAACTTCATAAACTTCTTTAGTTCAGCTGCTTTGATGTTGTATTGACTTCTTACACCTTTTACCATTTGTGTTCTAGCCTTATCACCTATATTGTTTACAGTTCTGTTCAAAGTCTTCTTATAAACTTCAGGATGAAGAACTGCTAAGGCTTTATCTAATCCAGTTAATTTAACTTCCATAGTTATATTTCTCCCATTTATCTGTATCACCATCACATTCATCTAAAAATTCATCTACTCTCATTTTCATAGCTGAATATTCTTCTCTAACAGTTCCACCACCAAAACCACTGGTAAGTTCATATCCATCTTTTGTAAAAGCACTCCAATATACTTCATCCCATCCACCACAGCTTTTTTCTCTAACTGCTTCTATAGTACAATCTCTATAAATTCCTTTCATTCATTACCCCTTGTATAAATCTTCTACATAATCCCTACCACTATCAGGACTTAGTTTTGCATATTTCAAAGTTTGTTTAATATCTTTGTGGTTCATCAGTTTTTGTATCTTTTGAATTGATACACCAGCTATAGCCAGGCGTGAAGCGAAAGTGTGTCTAAGTGTGTGAATTACAACTTTATTGGCTCTATCATCTTTTGCTAATCCCTGGTTAAATATCTTAAATATTTCAGTCAGCTGCTTATAGATAGTTTGGTATTTACTAACAGTTCCATCAGTAGAAACTAAATAGCCATTTATTCCAAAGTTTTCTATATGCAGCTGCACCTGGTGAAATGTTGCTTCATCTAAATATCCCAGGTAAGTATTGTTTCTTTTAAAATCTTTCAGTGTGATACTTTTGTTTTCCAGGTTTATGTGTTTTTTTTGAATAGATAAAATACTGTTTGCCCTTGCACCGGTACAAAGTGCAATTTTTACAAATAGCTTTAAAACTACATCATCACCTATAAGTTCATATAGTTTTGTTATCTCACTTTTACTTAGATACCTTACCCTGGTATTATTGATTTTAAAAAGCTTTATGTTCTTAAATGGGCTGTATTGGATAATCCCTCTTTTGATACCAAAACCTACTATTCTTTTGATAAGTTTCACCATGATATTTACTGTACTATCACTAAGCCCATCAGCTTTTTTTAGTGATTGAAGTTCATATATCAAACTATCATCAAGTTTAGCCATAGCAATATCACCAAAACTTGGTTCTATATGTTTTTCATACATCTGTTTATATTTTTTATTGCTTTTATTATGTGCTTCATTACTCATAAAATACACTTCAGCCAGTTTGTTAAAAGTAAGATGTTTAAAACTTCTTTGGCTTAAATCTATTCCATGCCTTTGTTCAGATAGTATTTGATTTCTAAGTTCTATTGCTTTTGCTTCAGTGATACCCTCACTTTTTTTTCCAACCTTTTTAAAAACAGTGTTTCCATTTGTTTTATAAACTATGTAGTAAGAAATATCACCAGCTTTTAAGTGATTTAATTGAACTTTTGAACCATATCTTTTAGAAGCTACCATTAGCTAAAATCCATATCATCTATATCACCATTGACTACTTCAATACCAATTCCACCAGCTAACTGTTCTTTTCTCATATCAATAGCCCTATAAAGAAAAAACTTAGCCTTATCATCAACATCACTCATAGAAACTTTTACACCAAAATCATGTAATTCAATTTCATTCATATCAGCTACATCTACAATTCTTGCCAACACTTGCTGCTTTGTTAAAGTTACCATTAAAACCACACCTTAATAACAATATCTATCATCACATACCAAAAACATAACTCACTTACTGCATAGCTAAAGTTGTTTGTATAAACAGTTCTACTTAATTCCATCCAGTTCCAAACATTTTTGACCATTTAGCCAGTCCTTTTTAATTTTTCTATTGTCATAACAAAAGCCATAGATAGTACATTCCACATGTTTTTCTATACTTTTGTGAACCACTTTGATTTTCCCTCGGGAAATTTTTTTAACTTTTCTTTTTGTACCAGGTGCAGTCATGTTCTTTTCCTAGTGGCTGCATACTGTACCAGTTTGGATAATCAAGTCTAAGACTGCAATATTCAACACCATTAGCCACTTTCTTTCCTCTACAGTCATCACATCTTTTTAAATTTTTTGACTTTTTTTCTTTTGCCATTAAGCACCAATTCTTACACTACTTGAAGCATTTGAAACAAAAGCAGCCATTCTTGGATTGTTCTGTTTTGTTTGTTCCCACTCTTTTTGTTCATAAGCTATAGCTGGTGCAGTTCCTAAAGCCAGGGCTGTATCTTTTATAAATTTTTCTATCATTTCTTTATAAGCATTTTCTACAATCATCAGCAGCCCATAAGTATCATTTCTTCTACCATACAGATAATTCCAGCTTCCAGCTATTGCTAGTACATTGATTTGTTTTTGGTCAAAAGTTGGTTTTTTTTCACCAGTTTCAGTGTTCTTTTCTTGGAACATTTTGTAGTCAACATTTTCAGGTGGTGTAGTGTTTGCAAAACATCTAAAAGTAGCTTGTAGTTTATCCACCAGGGCTTTTGTTTTTTCACCCATGCTGTTGTAGTGCATTTGAAATTTCATCTTTTTAAAACTATCAACTGCTGCTGTAAACATTTCAATAGGTTTTTTATAGCTGCTGTTCATAGTTCCAGCATGTTTTAAAAACTCCATAAACCATTCTTCTTGAACCCATGCAGTTTCAGTTTCCATAAACTCTTTTGATACACTGTTTTCAATATCAATTTTTAAAAATTGTGCTAGTGATTTTATAAACTCTTCTCTTCTTGTATCTCTCATGTTCTACTCCTAAATTGGGCTGTTTTCAGCTATGAATTTGTTATATGCTTCTTTGTTTTCAGCTGGTGCTGTTCTTTTGTGTAGCTGATATTCAAAATCTGCTATTACTCTTTGAAGTTCTTTATGAAGACCCCAGTTAAGTTTTTGTTTTGCTTGTAGTGTTGCTATATCTCTTGAAGCACCAGCTTTTCTATCAGCTATGTATTCTGTTAAAACTTGTTCTACTGATTTGTTTTGCTGCTGCTGTTGTGGTGCAGTTGCTGTTGGTTTGATTTCAAATAAACCTTTGTAATTATTCATAATGCTATTTTCAACCATTTGTAGTTGAATATGATGTGGATATTGAACCAGTTTATTTATACTAAGTATTTTTCCTTGTTTAGAATAACTACTACCTTTGTATTCACACCACATTTCAAAAGCCTGGATGTTTAAATTTTCAGGTAGGATGATTTCATCTTTTTTCTTTTTTTCTTTTTTAACTGATGGTTCTTTTGATGGTTCATATTGTGATGGTTCTATAGTTGGTTCATTTTCTGAACTAGGGGCTGGTTCAGTTTCTGAACTAGGGTAGTTCATTTTCTGAACTCTAGGGGGTAGTTCATTTTCTGAACTGTGGCATAGTTCAGTTTCTGAACTCTGGTCTTTTTTAGATGATATTTTTTGTTTATATTTTTTAAATTCTTCTATATCAATATCAAATACTTTTACTAAATATTCATTTGATTTATTACTTCCATTTTCTCTATTTCTATGATTTCTTTCAATAAGTCCAAAATGTTCAAAAGCTTTTAGTGTATAACTAAGTGTTCCTTTTGATACTTTTGTTTTATTTCTGATAGTGTTCCATGATGGGAAACAGTATCCCTCATCACTAGCATTATCAGCTAAAGATAGAAGTATTAGTAAGTCATTTCCTTTAAAGCTAGTTTCCCAGGCTTTATTCATAAGTTTTATACTCATTGTGGGTTAGTTCCTTTCAGTAACCCCATAGTGAAATTGGTTGAAGCTAGTTGTAAATAAGGAACTGTTAAAATTACAACCAACTTCACTATGGAGTTACATTTTTAAAATGGGTGGGGAAGTAGTAAGTTTGGTCGCTTGGTTACTTTCCCATTTTGTTTAAGTTATAAAAACTTAATAGGATTTACTTATCTGTAAACCCCGTTAAATTTTCTATTATTTATCATCTATTGCTATGTGCAGCACTCTATCTTTTAGTTCAGCATTTGCTTTTTGTGCTTCATCAATTTCTTTTAAAATTGCTTCTTTTTCTTCAGGTGTGATAATTTCATCAGCCATAGCCATTTTTACTACTCTAAATACATCATTATTTTCTATACTTGCCATATCTACAAGTAGGTTTATATCAGCTGCTTTTGCTTTTTCACATCTTTTTGGTATCACTATCAGGTCAAATTCTTTTGATACTTCTTCAAGTATTCTATTATCACCAGTTAGTTTAGTAATAGCCATAACCCTATCAATACTTAGTGGCATAGTTGTATCTTTTGGGTTAAGTTGTCTATAAAGTACACCAGTAGTAGTTCCAAGTTCAGCAGCTACTACATCAATCTTACATCTGTTTCTTTCCATAAAGTCAGCTACTACCTGGTGTGCAGCTTCATAAACTTTATAGTTTGGTATCTCTTCTGTATCAAAGATATTGTTAAGCATTTTTTACCCCTATATTTTTTATTTATGCTGTAGTTGTGCTACAGCTTTGCTTTTTAGTATCATTTTCTAAATAGGATTTAATATCCAGCCATGCTTCTAGTGGTATGTTGTGTAGTTCTTTCATAATGAAAGCCTTATCAATAGTAGGTTTAGTTTTTCCACTAAACCATTGACTTACAGCTGAATGAGTTACACCTACATCATGTGCTATTTGTATGTACTTAATTTTTTTCATGTATGAATTGTAAGCTATACTCACTTAATTCTAAATTAAAAGTGTAAGTAATACTCACCAAATATATGTTAGTATATCTTACAATATAAAAGGAACAATATGAATGAGTTTGGAGAAAAGCTAAAAGCTGCTAGAAAAAAACAAAAACTTTCACAGCAACAATTAGCTGATATGATGGAAGTTACTAGGGTAGCTATTACAAATTATGAACTAGGTAGAAATAATCCAAGTTTTGAAAATGTAGCAAAATTATCACAAATACTGAAAACTGATTTAACAAGTTCAACAAAACCATTAGAAACTAAAGTAATACCACTTATTGGTAAATCTTCATGTGGTATTCCAAAAGATTATGACCTAAATGGTTATGACCCAGTACCAGTTCCTACTGAAATATACAAAGATGGAATGTATGCACTTGAAGCTGATGGTGATAGTATGAGTCCAAAAATAAGTCATGGTGATATTGTGTTTTGTAATATACATAGACAAATAGATAATGGAAACATAGTTCATTATTGGTTAAATGGTGAAAGTGGTATTAAAAGATACAAAATAAATGAAGCTGGAACTATTATATCACTAATTCCAATTAATACTGATTATGATGTAATAACTATACATTGTGATGAAAATGTAGATTTAAGAATGGCTAGAGTAGTTGGAAGAATAGATAAGGATTTTTAATAATGGAATGGATTGTATTAATTTTATTTGTAGCAGCTGGTGTTCAAATGTATAGACTAAAAAAGAACCCGGAACTAAAAGCTAAATATGATAAGGAAAATAAAGAAACTATTGAAAGTATTAAAAATGTTTTCAAACCATCAAAAAAAGAAGAAAATGGAATAAGTTTTGAAGTAAATGTTACATCCATGAAAGATTATGAAAATTTACCAAAAATAAAAGATTATGTAAAAAGCATGAATATATCATTAAAATTAAATACAGAAAAAAACATACTTCTAAAAAAACTTTTAGATGGTGAAGCTATAGAACTACAAATAGACCAAGATTATAACTCTAAATATTCAGGTGGATTTACAGCAATATATAAAATTATAGAAGATAAAGTAGTAGGTGTTCATATAAGAACATTTGATGATGGGTTTAAGCTTTTAACTAATATATTTGAAGTAAAAATTAAAAATGATAGATTTAGAACTGATGATATAAGTTATGGTGTATCAGATTTTACAAATAAAGCAGCTGTATCAATAAATGCTTATTATAATAATAGAACATGGGAAAAAGCACTTATTGAAAACATAAATATTATTGTAAAAGATTAATATGAATAACCAAACTAAGTCAATCAAAATAATAGCTGATGATGATTACTTTGAAACAGATACGATTAGACAGCAGCTGCTAAAACTAAAAGGACTTTTAAACATGCAAAAACCAACAATAAAAACAACTACTATCCATAATGGTATAAAATTTACTGTTCTTGCTTATAGAAAACTCACAAAACAAGAACTGATAGAAACACTAGCACACCACTATAGACAAAATACACCCCAAAAAGGAAAACACTATATCATAGAAACATTTATTGTTCATGATGAATAAGTTTATCTAAAATCATCATCTTCAAATATATAATCTACTTTTCCATTATCTTCTAATTCTTGATTTGAGGTAAGCATATTAGCCAATATTTCACATTCACTTTTATTTAGTTCCACACATCCATCTTTGACACTCAAAAATTTTTTATCTGTTGTTCCATCTTCATAAAGTAAAGAAAATTTACACTTATTTAAACCATGTTCTTTTCTATACTCTTCATGTTGTTCTTCAGGTGATAACTGATAGAACCTAAGACTATTATAACTTATAGCCACTATTCCAGCTTTTAATAACTCTTCATACTTTTCTTTGCCTATTATTTGAATAGTTTTCAAAGTATGTATATCTTTTTTATCAATCAACCTCATACAGCTTGGATTGTTTTCAAATCCATCTTCAAAACCATCTAGTTCTTCTTTAAAAGTTTTTTCCATAGTAACCCCTTTTGTGTTTTTTGTATCAAAATGTGAGTATTACTTACTTTTTTAAGATACAATTAAGTGAGTATAGCTTACAATTCTTTAACACATTTTTAAAAAGGAACTGAAAATGATACAAAGAATGAAAGAAACACTTACTGCATTAGATGAAATGCTTTTAAGACTTGGGGAGTGTGTACTATGATACTTACTGTAGCACACACAAAAGGTGGTGTAGGAAAATCAACACTAGCATGGCACTTAGCACATGCACTAATCCAGGATGAAAGAAAAGTTACTATAGTTGACTTGGATTTTCAACAAACACTATTTTTCATAAATTCACTAAATGAAAACAACATCATAGAAGTTAAGCAGCCACAAACTGGTGATGAACTTATAGAACTATTTGAAAAATATGAAGATGATGAATACATCATAGTAGATGTTGGTGGTTTTGATAATGATATAAATAGAATAGCTATATCATGGGCTGATAGTATCGTAGTACCTATTTCAAACAGTGCTACTGAAGTGCTAGGGTTCAAAACATTTGAAGCTATTTTAGAAGAGATTGATAATCCATTTGTATATGTAGTTTTAAACAACATCCACCCACTTACCAAAAACTTTGACCTTATCACTGAAGCTATTGGTGATAATCCAAATATCAAACTTCAAAATTCAATCATAAGAAATAGAAAAGTTTACAAAGAAACTTTAGGTTTTGGAAAATCAATATTTGATACAAAAGACACTGAAGCACAAAATGAAATTAAAAGGCTGAAAGATGAACTTATCAGCAATAAATAAAGCCACAAAAGGGAAAGTTAGAACTACTGGTGTGAGTTCTTTTTCAGAACTTGAAATAGAAAAGGTTTATGCAAATCCAAACCAACCTAGAAAGAGTTTTGAAGACCTGGAAGACTTAGCAGCTTCAATCAAAACAAATGGACTTATCCAACCAATAGCAGTAGTTAGTGATGGTGCTGGTAAGTATATGATTATTTCAGGTGAAAGAAGATTTAGGGCTAGTTTATTAAATGAAGCTAGAACTATAAAAGCCCACATCATAAAAGCTGATAGTAGGCAAATAGAAGAACTAGCCCTGGTGGAAAACATCCAAAGAAGTGACTTAACAGATTTGGAAGTAGCTAAATACATCAGCATACTTTGGGGAAGTGGTCAGTACAAGAAAAAATCAGATTTAGCAGCAGCAATAGGAAAAAGCCCTAGCTACATCAGTAAAGCCTTTAGCTGCTTAAAACTTGGTAGTGAAATACTACAAGACCTGGAAGATAATAAAAATAATGTACCACTTACAGTTCTTGAAGAGATAAGCCGGGTAAAAGACAAAGACACTCAAAAAGAAGTATATGAAAAATATGTAGCTGGTGAGATTGTAAGGGATGATATTAAGAACTTTAAACCAGCTGCTAAAAGTAAAGAAATTTCCCTGGGGAAAAAATTTAAAAGAGTTATGACACTAGATGAAAAAGATAGTGAAAATGTTTGTGACTACCTTTCAGGTATGCCACTTGATAAAAAATACAAAATCACAATAGAGGAAATTTAATAATGGATGATTTAAGAAACAACCATCCGGAGCTATTTAAACCGGATGAAAAAGATGAAACAAAAACTGCACTAGATGTTCAAGTAGGTGGTGGTCATTATAAAAATATGAGAATACAACCTATTGAATACACACTAGCAAATGGTTTAGGTTTTTGTGAAGGAAATGTTATCAAGTATGTAAGTAGATACAAAAGTAAAAATGGTGTGGAAGATTTGAAAAAAGCTAAACACTACCTGGAACTACTTATAGAACAAATTGAAGAAGAGGGAAAATAAAATGTTTGAAATATTAGATGAAGTTTGTGTGCCTACTAGGGGAACAAAACATAGTGCAGCAATAGATTTGAAAACTAGAAAAGATATTGTTATAGCAGCTGGTGAAACAGTAAAAATTCCACTAGGTGTGAAGATAGATAAAAAGAAAATGCCAATTTATCTACAGAACAATAAACATAGACACTTTTTACAACTTGAACCAAGAAGTTCACTAAGGGTAAAAGGACTTATAGCTGGAACTGGAATAATTGACCTGGATTATGAAGATGAAATTATGCTTGTAGTTCATAATCCAGTAAAAACAATAGTGAAAATGCTTACAAAAGATGATATTGCAGTGGGTTGATGTAATGATACAACACATTTTAGACTTCCAAAAGGTGAAAGAGTAGCACAAATTCTTTTACTAGAACACAAATCATATCTATTTGGTATTAAAACAAAAAAAGAAAGAACTGGTGGATTTGGTTCTACTGGTACAAATTAATAAAAAGGATAAACAAAATGCAAATAGGATTTATAAAACAAGAAAGTATGAGTGTAAAAGAAAGTGCAGCTGCTGAAAGTAAAGTGGTTAAATGGTTAGAGTGCCACTTTAGAATAGCTGGTATTAGACCATTTAGTGCAAAAATGACACCAAACAAAAGAAAAGAAAAACCAAACCAGCCCGATTTCATTATCTATCTAAGGGCTAATATCAATAAAGGTGATACTTTTAGAGATATTGCTATTGGTTCACTTTGGCTAGGTGAAAAAGTTATAGATGGTGTAAATAGAAAGTTTATGACTGGTTCACTGGAAGTGGCTTTTAACAAAGTATCTATAGCAGTTTGGAATGCTGAACCAAGATTTGATGGTGAAGTTGTCAATTATCTTTATGATATTAGAACTATGGAAGATAAGCAACAGCAAAACAATCAACCATACCAGGATGATAACTATGATTACAGCAGTTATCAACAACCAGCCCAGGATGAAGTTCCAGCTATTGAATATGAACAAAATGAAATACCATTTTAACCAGGTGTGATGATGTTGCTTTTAGATAATAGGAAATTAAAATTCATGTGTGTTTGTGCTTATATGCACAACGAAATACTAATCATGGAAGAAGTGGAAAAGGAAAACAAAGGTGAAACAGTTATAAATGATGAAAATGACTTTGTAAGAAACACTATTTTATCTTTAAAAAGCATAATAGAAGAAGCAAATTACACTTATGAAAACATGCTGCTTCTTTATACAAGATTTCCCCAGGTTAAAGTTTTCTATGACCATGTTGGAACTATTATCAAAAAGCACATCAAGGCTGGTGAACCATGGATACCAGCACTTGTAATTTTATCAGTGCTTCAAGAATACACTTTAAGAGGTTATAAAAACTTTGAATATATAGACTTCACTGAAGCTATTGATAAATTTATAGTAGAAAAAAGGGCTAATAGTAGCCAGTATTTAAAAGTAGCTGGTGATATTTATGAAACTATGGTGAACTTTAACTACAAAAAACCAAAGAATAAGAAGAGAAGAAAAGTAAAATGAGTTGTAGCCCTACTATTTCAAAGAATTGGATTAAAACAAAATACTGGAATGAAGAAAAGACAGATTATGAAATGGCAGCTGCTAGAAAAGTATCTGTATATTACATCCAAGATTTAATAAAAAAATATGATTTAGGCAAAAGAAAGAACGGAATAAAACTAAAAGGTAAAAAGGGCTATGTAATGCCGGAACATGAAAAAGCAAAACATAGAGTTCAACCACATGCTAAAGAGATTGTAGCTTTTAAAGGTAAATCAAATCAGCCTATAGGAACTTTTAGAAGTATTAACCATGCAGCTAATGAATTAAATCTACAAAGAACACATATAAGAGATTGTTTAAATCCAAAGAAAAGTAGATGGAGTTCAAAGGGTTATAGATTTGAATACAAAAGATACAAAGGTGAAATTATAGTGGAAAGAAGAAATAACCTGGACTTTTCACTGGAATTTGAAAAAGTATGTGTAGGGTTAAATGCTGGACTACCAAACTACCCTATAGAAGAAAGAATAGCACATTTTAATAATAAGCTACAAAAAGTGTGGGTAGAACTTGGATACATAAGGGGTTAAAGATGGGTGCTAGTGAATATTTAGAAATTAAATCATTATTATTAGAACAAAAAGCTATGCTACAAATGCTTATTCCAAATAAGTCAACTGTATCATATATCAGTGAAGTTACTGGTCGTTCAAGACAAACTATCACATCATTTATAAAGAACAATTTTGAACCAGATGTGGATTTTTGGGTAGAAAATGGTAAAATATTCCTTTCCAAAACAACCACCATAGAATTATTAAGGAAATACAATAATGAAAGGTAATGGTGGATACAAGGTCAGAAACAATAAAATATATGTTTTTGGTGTTGTAGATGGTAAGAGATATAGAATTTCAACCGGTAAAGAAGCTAATTCAACTAATATAAATTGGATTAAGAAAAATCACTGGTCTGTTCTTTTAAAACTTATTGATAAAAAGAGTAATGAAAGTAAGCTTTCAGTAGATTTGGATAGTTTTTCAAAAGAAGTTTTAGAGTTAACATCCCATAAAAGGGATGAACTAACTCAAAAGGATTATATTTCCAAAATTGATAGAATGATTATACCCTATTTTAGGTCATATAATCTTGAAGATATAAAGCCTTTTGATATAGAAAAATGGCAAAACAAACTTTTAGAAAAATATTCAACTACTACAGTAAGAAGAGCTAGAAATATCTTTAGCATGATTTTTAAAAAAGCTATTGCTAATGATATGATTTCAAAAAACCCTATAGAATTTGCTGATAATATCCAGGTGCAGCATGAAAAGCAAGAACCATACACTGTAGAAGAAATGACTACAATTATGAAAAATGCTACTGGATGGTTAAAGGTGTTTGTGTATTTGGCTTTTACTACTGGTATGCGACCTGGTGAACTTATGGGTTTACAGTGGGATGATATAGATTTTGAAAAAAAAGTTATACATCTTAAAAGGTCTATCACAAAAGGTGTAATAAAAACAGATACTTTAACAAAGAACCATAACAGATTGGTTATAGTTCCAGGATTTGTTTTAAACATGCTGCATAAGCACAAAACAAAAAGCAAAAATGAATGGGTTTTTGTATCAAGACTAAACAAACCTTATACTGAAAGTAAGGGAATAGCAAATAGACATTTTAAACCACTCCTGGATGAACTAGGTGTAGAATACAAAGGTCTAAAAGCTACAAGACACACTTATGTTTCTATTATGAGAAATGATGGTGTGGATATTGATTTGATACTAGAAATAACTGGTCATTCAAAAGAGGTATCAAATAAGCACTATTACACAGCTTCTATCAGTGAACAAAAGATAAAGGCTGTTAATAATGCTTTCAGCCATTTTGATGAAGAAATGTTAACCAAAGTATTATAATTAAGTAATATTTAATTATGAAGTGGCTAATATTTCACCAACCAAAAGGCACAGATAAGGCACAGTAAACTTTTTGGTGTGTTGAAAGTGCCTATTTATGGGATTTAGAAGACATTGTGTCAAATCCTCATAAGCCGGAGGTCGGGAGTTCAAGTCTCCCCCTTGACACCATCACAAAGACTTCAAAAATCCCCTATTTATAGCACTTTTAATACTTTTTTCAATCAGTGTGGTTGTTTTGGAACTTATCACTTTATTTGTCAAAATGAATAGTTTTTGACAAGTTTTAAGGCACAGATAAGGCACACTTTTAAATACATCACTTTGGAACTAAACTATCTACTTCATTTTTAATCAATTCATTTTTAATATTAGTATTCACCCAGGTTCTTAACTTTTCATATTTATCTTTTATATCCTGGTTTGTTTGTTTCATCTTTACATAATCTTCATTTTGTATAGTTACAACAAATTGACCTTTATGAACTTTTATACCAACTTTTTCAGCTTCAGTAAATTCATTCATATCTATTGTAGGTTTAGGACAAACCTTATCAACATAAACCACTTCTTTTTGAAGTTCTTTTGTAGAACATCCAGTGAATAATATCACACTAAAAACTATCATCAAAAGTTTTAACATTTTTATCCCCCATCATTTTTTCAGTATATGTTTTAGCAGCAGCTGATTTTTCTTCTATCTCTACTTTTTCCTGGAAAAAATCTTTTTTAGCTTTGGTTTCTTTCTCAACCTTTTCTAGTTTGTTTTTTTCAGATTTTAAAGTATTGATTTCATTTCTATAAGCTGCTTCATTTTTTTGGTTTTGATTATCTTTGTACTGCATAGTTCCATAGATAATACCAACCACTACCAATAAGATTACAATAGCTGCTATATAATATTTCATTCACTCACCTTTGTTTCAAAATGATATTTAACTATCAAAGTTAAGCCACCAAATACAGCACCAGTAACAACACTAAGAAGAGTGCTATCAATATCTTTTAGCTTTAAGATGTATTCAGCTGAAGTAACTTTGTAACATAGAAACATTACAAAGATAATCAATATATATCTTATAGCTAGTTTTGTGTTTTTACCCATTCCATTCATCCTTTTTAGCAGCTAACATACTTCTTAACTCTTCCACATCAAAATTTGGGCAAGTTTTACCACTATTTTTACATTCATAGTGACCAATTACATCAGATACTTTTAGATTGTAAGTTTCCATCAGTTCCAGGCAAACTTCTACCAGGGAATTGAACTGTTTAGTAGTAAAATCATTTATACCGATTAAACAAATACCTAAATGGTCATTGTATCCTTTAGCATGTGCCCCAGCTTTTGACCAATCCCTACCAATTTCTATAGAACCATCCATAAACTTTACATGATTATCTTTTGTGATTTGACCATTTGAAATAGTTACATGATAACCTATATCATTCCATCCTCTTTCTTTGTGCCAGTCTTCTATCATTTGTGCATTTCCAAAAGAACTATCACTACAGTGTACTACTATACCTTTTACTAGCATTCTATTCCTTTCATCCAATTACTTTGAATATATTAAAAATTACATCTCTTACTTCTTTTATGGTAAAAAGATACATACTAGCTATAATCATTACAGCTAATTTAGGATATTTACTAAAAAATATAACTGGTTCAAGTATTTTTAATTTATTTGCGTGTTCTTCTACATCATCTTGGTCAGCTTTTACTTTCATTTTTTCATCTACACTATCAATTCTTTTATGAACTCTATTAATACTTATTTTTGTATTTTCTTCAAGATTTGTTAATTTCTCTAGTAGCAATTCTTGTTTTAAGATACTATCACTTATGCTACTTAAAGCTTCAGCCATCTTGTCTTGGTTTGTTGCTACTCTCTCTAAAATTGTTTCTATTCTTACTAATTTTGTTTCATGTTTTTCTACTTTATCATGTATAAAATGTTGCCTAGTTACTTCATCTTTTTTATAAGCCATTTTTTATATTTTACCTCTCAAAATTTATATTTGTTTTCCAACCATTACTATCAAATACATGTTCTACTGATTTTATTTGGTATTCACCATCATCTTCAAGTGAATTTACCAGGTTTAAAATTCCACCAGCAAAAATGATTTCACCAGGTATAGATAAAGAACCACTTACTATTCCCTGGTTTGCTATTTGAAGTTTTGCAGCTG
>CAKZOX010000096.1 GCA_937138295.1 uncultured Campylobacteraceae bacterium | reverse complement strand
ATACGAACCGCCTATTTCTAGAAAAAGGCTGTTTTCTAGGATCCGGGAGGTGAAAAAGAAAAAGCCTCCGCCTGGGAGGGTTTTTATATTAAAATTACACAGAACCTAAAATTCTAAATCGGGTACAGGAGTTTGATGGTCCTCATAAAAAGCCTTTTCATTAATTAATGAAGCATGCATTTTCACAATGAGATCCTGATAACTGGGTTCGTTAAAAACGTTTTTCAACTCGTTCGGATCTGTTTCAAGGTCGTAAAATTCCCAACTAGGAGGAGTGGCCTGTGCATTGGCACTTTTCATTCCCAAGGGTTTTCCATAATAGTGAATCAACTTATAGCGGCTGCTTCTTATCCCAAATAATAAACCCTTGAGATGGATTTAGTTTAAAATAATTACCTCCCCAAATTATTTGATTTTTTGACACCCTAAAAAGCTCATTAAAATATTTGTCATCAGGTGCGGAACTATCCCAATCTTTACCTTTAACAAATTCGTGTTTTCCGCTACCCATAGTCATCTTACCTGCATCAATTCCATAAGGTGGGTCTACAATAGCCAAGTCAAAATAATTATCTTCATATCTTGACATCAACTCCATATTACATTCGTTTGTTATTTTCATTTCTTTCTCCAATCAGGATGTCTAAAGCCAAACATCATTACAAAACTATCATTTTTTACAGGATCATACATCTTCATTTAATTCATTTTTTAGTATTGTTCTTACTTTGTCTATTGTTGTAAATAAGCTATTCCTACTTATCTTAGTCTTTTTAGCTAGTGAGTCTAATGTATTGCCTTCATAGTAATATAACTTAAATAACTCTCTATCATACCAATTATCTAGCTTGTCTAACTCTTTGTCTATTATTTCTAACTTATGTAATTGAGCATTGTCTATTTCTGCATTAGGAATGTTTGATAGACTCTTATAATAATTATTATCATTTCCATAGTCAAGATGATTACTAGAGACGCTAACATTATTAGTAAAGCTATCAATACGTGTATAATACTTTTCATACTTATAATAAAAATTACTTCTCTTACTTGTCAATGCCCTTCTTAGTGCTACTGCTCCATATCTTGTTAATCCATCTACTCCGTCTTTATCGTATATTGACTTTAGTGTTGTTGGATTCATTTGCATAAAATACAACATTAATTCTTGTACTGCTTCATTTATCTTGTTTTCATCTGTCGTTAATCTGTAAGACATAGTTCTAAACTTATCTGTAAGCTTAGCTATTTCAAGATATATCTTATTCATTTGTTGTTTCTAATAAACTTATTCTATCTACTGTTTCTTGTAGCATTTCCTCAAGGACTACCTTATACGCTCTAATAATTGATCTGTTACGTTTTGTTTCAAGGCCAGCAAAAAAACCATTTGTTGCTACTGATAAGTTAATTGGTATAATCATAAGCCAATCATAAAAGTTGTTTTCTTCAACTCCACTACCATAACCATTATGATATTCTAATATAATTTTTAATACATCTTTGTAATTATTGTACTTAGTTTTACTACTTACGTCTTTTGCGAACTCTTTACACATATTGATATAAACGTCTAGTGTTGCTTTGTGTTCCTGACTTGAGTAAATGAGTTCTATCATTTTTCAAATATATCATAATATTTTATTCAATTCCTTTTTCTTCTTTTAAGTTTTTAACAGCTGATTTGTAATAAGTTATCTTTTCTTCATAGTCAGCTCTAGTAAACTTAGTTATTTGTCTTGCTTTATACTCTAACTCTTGTGCAGTACCTTCTCCATACTTTGAGTCTAATGCTATTGAGAATTTATATTGTTCTCCTTGTTTAAACATATTACAACCTACACATTGTGGCTGACAGTTTTGTTCATCAAATCTTGTAGCTAAATGACTTCTACTTTGAAAATGTCCGTTCTGCATACCTTGCTTATAATTTTTAACACATCCACAAGTAATACATTGTACCAACCCATTTTTACTATCTCTAAGTCTAATATAAAGACTAAACCACTTATCTAGTTCTTTCTTAAGTTTGCTTATTGTCTTCATATATTTGTATTAAATTTTCAATTTCATCTCTTGGAATATATCCTGATTGATGTATAATCATATGAACCATAGATGGAAGTGCTATTAAATTATTTATTTCATTATTATTATGATTAAAATCTATGTGATGTATTTCCCAATTCTCAGGTATAATACCTACATTATCTTCATATAATTTTCTATAATTCATATCCTAAGTTTTTTCTCCATTCTTCTTGTAGCTTACCCTTACGTATTTTATATGCTTCTCCTCTTAAACCTGGTTCTTCTTCTTGGAGCTTTGCTCTCATTCTTCTTATACTTTCAGCATTAGTTAATTCATTATCTGCATACTTATGTAAAAAGTTTAATGCAGTTATTTCTTCAGCATCTATGTTCTTACTGTTTAATTCTCTATACCAAAAAGAAGCTATGAGTTTATTGTCATTGTCTCTTAAGTGAGGTTTTTCTAATAGGATCTTTCTTATAGTATCTTTTGTTTTCATATTAAAATAATTCAGTTTGTTTTATATCTTCCTTTTTTATAATACCTAGCATTGTTTCAAAAATTGTTTTACCAGCTTCATAATCTACTAAGTTTCTTCCTATCTTTCTTTTATCTTGTTTACCTTTGTATTTACTTAAATCTATTTTGTGATGTTTTTCTAGTTGTGGTATTTGATAATCTCTTATTATAACATCTCTTTCTTCATAATGTGGAATAATAAAATTAGACCAAAATAAATGTCTACCTCTTTTCTGTGCTGGTATTAAAGTATCATAATAAGGTATTACATTCTCTACAACATACTTTCCTTTAAAAAAAGTCTTAAGAAATATAATCTCTTGATATAGTTTCATATCAGGATACTTCATATCTCTCTTTGTTTTCATAGATAAATTAAACCTACTGTGCGTTGGACAAGGAGGTGAACTCCAAATAAAATCAAACTCTTTGTAA
>CAKZOX010000095.1 GCA_937138295.1 uncultured Campylobacteraceae bacterium | reverse complement strand
CCTGCTACTACAGCAAAACCTTTTCCAGCTTCACCAGCAGTTGCTGCTTCCACAGCTGCATTTAGTGATAAAATATTTGTTTGAAATGCGATTTGATCAATTATTGTTATTGCTTCATTAATTGCATTAACTTGTGTACTTATTTCATCCATAGATAAAGAAGTTTTATTTGCAAGTTCAATTCCAGTTTTAGAAGAGTTTGTTACATTTTTTGCATATGTAGACATTTTAACAGAGTTTTCAGATGTTGTATCAATAGTGGATGTTACTTCTTCGATTGCTGCTGCTGTTTCTTCTAAAGAAGCTGCTTGTTGATTTGCTGAATAACTCAGTTCTTGGGCTGATTTTGATAAATCTTGAGCACTAAAAGTTAATCTTTTATTTGAATTATCAATTAAAGCCATAACTTCATTAATTGTTGATTGAGTTACTCTTGTACCATCTAAAATGGCAGCAATCATACCCGTAGCATTATGAATTCTTGGTATTTCTTGATCATATTTCCCGTTAGATAAATGTACTAATGATTGGGATATGATTTCTATATTTTTTTGAGTTGATACTATCATTTCATTAATAGCTTCAATTAAATTATTGATTAATGGAGAATTAGCTTTACTAGTTATTTTATCATTGTATAAACCAGCGTTAACTTTACCCATAATTTTTCTAGCTTTTTCTATTACTTCATTATTAATGTTTGCAGAATTTTCAATACCTTCTAAATATTTATTGAAATTTTTAGCAATCTCTCCTAATTCATCATTTGATTTTAGACTAATTTTTTCAATATTTTGATTTGTAGTTGTATTTACTAAATTTAATATTGCATTATTTAATTTACTCAAAGGATTTAAAATTATTTTTCTTGAAACAAAACCAAATAATACAATAGATAAAACTAGCATTATAATACTAAAAATTATAGTATAAGTTTTTATCTCATTAATTGCTTTTAATGTTTCTTCAGTGTCTTTTTCAGCAATAATACCCCATGTTGTATCATACAATTGAATTGAGTCATATGCACTTACAACTGATACACCTCTGTAATCATCAATTATCCAACTATTAGATTTGTTTGAATTAATTGCAGTTTTAGTTGATTTAGTATTAACTTCAAATATTCCAATTGTTGAATTTAATTGTTTAACTAAAGGATTGTTTATATCAGCTAAAAATCTTGAATCATTTCTCATTTTAAAGTCTTGACCTACTAAATAAACTTCTCCACTTTTTCCTAATCCAACTTCTTCGTATTTACCATTAAAACTCATGATGTTATTGATTCTATCAACTGGCATTTGAAAAATTAACACACCTTTTTTAACATCATTTATAAATATGGGTGTAGCAATAAATGAAGCGGCACTATTGTAACTAGGTTCATAGGGTTTAAAATCACTAAAAGCTATTTGCTTTTTATTTAAATTTTTTGCTTTTTTATAAACTTCTGCTATACCTGTTTTAGAATATACACCTGTTTCTAAGTTTGTGGCAAAATCTTTTTCTTTAAAATCTGTATAAATTAGATTTCCATTTAAATCAACCATAAAAATATCATATAAAGAAAAGGCATTTAGAATTTCATCAAAACTCTTGTGATAAATCTTATGTGCATTCATATAACTAGAAGTATAATTTGGATTGTATATTAAATTATTTTTTTCTCCTAATTTTTCTTTGTTGTTGGTTATGAAAATATATTGAGCCACTTTTGCAAAATCATCATTTGGAAGATATTTTTCTGTACTTTTTCTTTGTTCTATGTTAGGTAAAGAGTAATTAACAGAGTTTAGATAATTTTTGTTAAAATCACTTTTTAATTGAGTTTCAATGAATCTTATATCCATATTTAATTCATTTTGAAGATTATAAAAACCCTCCTCAAAAGCTAAAAATGAATCATGAGTTGTTTTATTATTTGCTGTTGTAAGTAATAAATTGTTTAAGGATTCAAAATAATTCTTAACTTCTTCTTTTTTTGCACTTTTAATGGCAACTAATTCATTTTTTTGTGCATCTAAAACAACCCTTTTTGTGTTTGAATAAGAAAATATACTCAAAGTCAAAATAATAGTTAGTATTCCTAGAAATATAAATATATTTAGTTTAAAATTTATAGATAAATTTTTCATACAAAACCTTATACGGAATTTTAACAATTATTATAACTATATATATTTAATAACAGCTTGATTAACACATTAAATACTATACATTTTATGTTAATTAGTTGTGAAGTAATATTTATATATGATTTTTCTTTTTAAAGGTAGAAATTGGAAAAAAATATTGTCTTAGAAATAAATGATTTAACTTTTTACTATAAGAAAGAACAACCCATCTATGAAAATTTTGATTTACAATTAAAAAAAGGTGAATTAATTACAATATTTGGTAAAAGTGGTTCTGGAAAATCAACTCTATTTGAACTAGTTACAGGTACTTTAAAACCCATCAAAGGGAGTTTACAAAAGGATGAACTTAGTATGATTTTTCAAGATCCTTATAGTTCTTTTCATCCTACATATACAATTTTAGAACAAATAAAAGATGTAGTACCTAGAAACTTTGAAGATGAATTAACAAATTTGTTAGAAA
The DNA here is from genome assembly GCA_937138295.1 of uncultured Campylobacteraceae bacterium. GTDB lineage: Bacteria > Campylobacterota > Campylobacteria > Campylobacterales > Arcobacteraceae > JALRJW01. The sequence continues at coordinate 7,305 of CAKZOX010000095.1, read as the reverse complement.
AACTTAGTTTAAATAGAGAATTTTTAGATAAAAAACCATTTGAATTAAGTGGTGGACAACTTCAAAGATGTTCAATTTTAAGAGCAATATTAATGAAACCAAAACTACTATTAGTTGATGAACCAACATCAGCTTTAGATAATATCATTGCATATGATGTTATGAAACTATTAATACAATTTTTAGATGAATGTGGAATTTTATTAATTACACATGATTTGAATTTAGCTAAATGGTGCAGTGATAAAATAATAAGGTTAGAAGAGAATGCAAGAAAATAAAAGAGCTTTAGTACTATTAAATATGGGTGGTCCAAGGGACAAAAAAGAGTTAGAAATGTTTTTAACAAATATGTTTAATGATAGAAATATAATTACTGTTAGAAATGAATTAGTTAGAAAGATTATAGCTTTTTTTATTGTTAAATCAAGACTAAATGAAGCTTGGGAAAATTATGAGGAAATTGGTGGAAAATCACCAATTAATGAAATCACTGAAAGCTTAGTAAACAAATGTAATGAAAAAATTGAAGGTTTTAAAGTTTATCAAGCCATGAGGTATACTCCACCTTTTACAGAAGATGTGGTGCAAGAAATTATAAATGATGGGTTTACAGATATTTTATTATTACCTTTATATCCACAATTTTCAACTACTACAACAAAATCTTCAGTTCAAGAGTTTATAGAATATACTCCTTATGATTTTAAATTAAAATATTTAGAAGAGTTTTATACTAATGAAATGTTTAACGAATGTATCATTAAAGAATTAACTAAAACTGTTGAAGATCCAAGTGAATATAATCTTGTGTTTTCAGCCCATGGTTTACCTCAAAAAATTGTTGATAAAGGTGACCCTTATCAAGAACAAATGGAAGAGCATGTTGAGATTTTAAGTAAAAAACTTGATGAAAAAAATATTGGATTTAAATCAATAAATTTAGCATATCAATCAAAAGTTGGACCTATGAAATGGTTAGAACCTTCACTTGATGATATGCTAAAAAATTTCAGAGGACAAAAAGTTTTAGTTTATCCTATTGCTTTTATTGTTGATAACTCAGAAACTGATTTTGAACTAGAAATTGAATATAGAGAAATAGCTGAAGAAATAGGTATAGAAGATTTCAAAGTTTGTAAATGTGTAAATGACAGTGATGATTTTGTTGAAGCCATAAAAGACATAATCAAGGACGCTTAATATTTATGGAAAATCTTTTTATTGTTAAGAAATTAATATCTGCATTTTTATTACCAATTCCAATTGTAATTATGTTTTTTATATTGGGATTGTTTTTTTTATATATAAATTCAAAGGGCAAAGCAAAGTTTTTTTTAACTTTTAGTTTTGCTTTTTTACTACTATTTTCAAATCAAACTTTTTCAAATGCATTAATTAAACCTTTAGAAAATTCTCATAAAGCTTTACTTGAAACTCCTAATGTTGAATATATAGTAGTTTTAGGTAATGGACATACTACTAATGAAGATTTAAGTATAACTTCTCAAGTTAATGATACAGCTATTAATAGATTAAGCGAAGGAATAAAGCACTACAAAGTTTTAAAAAATCAAAATAAAGATGTAAGACTTATTTTATCAGGTTATAGTGGAACTGATAAAAACACCCATGCTTTTATGCAAGAAAAATTAGCGTTAGCTTTAGGTGTTAAAAAAGAAGATATTATTAGATTAGATAGCCCAAAAGATACTCCTCAAGAAGCAATTGAAGTAAAAAAAATAGTAGAACAAAAACCCTTTATACTTGTTACAAGTGCATCACATATGAAAAGATCGATGATGATTTTTTCAAAACAAAATTTAAAGGCTATAGCTTCACCAACTAATTATAAAAGTCATGTGAATAAAAGTTATAATTCTCATTTTAATGCTTTAAATTTAGAAAAAACAGAGTTAGCTATCCATGAATATTTAGGTATTGCTTGGGGTAAAATTAGAGGCTTGATTTGATTTTATAAGACTTTTTAGATAATATTCCAAAATAAAACGCAACTAAGATGCATCTATGGGATTTAAATGAATATAATTAATGTAAAAAATCTTTTTTTCAAATACAGTAAAATCAACGTTTTAGAAGATATTAACTTAAATATAAAAGAAGATGACTTTTTAGCTATCATTGGTCCAAATGGTGGGGGAAAATCAACTTTATTAAAACTTCTTTTGGGTTTATTAAAACCTCAAAAAGGTGAAATAAACTTAACATTAAAAACTGATGATATCGGTTATGTACCTCAAAATACAAACTTGAATATAGATTTTCCAATAACAGCTTTAGAAGTTGTTTTAATGGGACATATAAAAAAACAAAAATCACTTTTTGGTTATTCTAAAGCTGATAAATTATGTGCAATGAATTCCTTAAAACAAGTAGGAATGGATGAATTTGCAAATAGTAAAATTGGAGACTTAAGTGGAGGACAAAGACAAAGAGTTTTTATAGCTAGGTCTTTGTGTGCTAATCCAAAGGTTATACTTTTAGATGAACCAACAGCAAATATTGATGTAAAAGGTCAAAATGATATTTATGAACTTTTAAAAGAGTTAAATAAAAATATTTGTATTGTTGTTGTAAGTCATGATATCTCTGTTTTATTAAATTATGCAAAAAATGTTGCTCATATAAATAAAAACCTTGTTTACCATAACATAGAAAATCTAAATAAAAAAATTGACAATGAAAACGAACATATGTGTGAAGTTGAACTTTTAGCAGCTTTAGGTAGCTCTCATAATCACAGTTCATGTAATCATGTTCATTAAAAAGGAAGCATAACTTGGAAATTTTACAATATGAATTTATACAAAATGCTTTAATCACAGGTATCTTAATATCAATTGCAGCTGGTGTTATTGGTTCATTAGTTGTTGTAAATAGAATTACTTTTATAACAGGTGGAATTGCCCATAGTTCTTATGGTGGAATTGGTTTAGCAATTTATTTAGGCTTGCCTGTATTATTTGGTGCTACTGTTTTTGCAATAATTACAGCTATTATAATTGCAATATTAACCTTAAACAATAAAAAAAGAATAGACTCTATAATAGGTATTATGTGGGCATTTGGTATGGCTTTAGGTATTATTTTTGTAGATTTAACTCCTGGCTATAATGTAGATTTAATGTCATATTTATTTGGTTCTATTATTGCTGTTTCAAGTGCTGATTTATACTATATGTTGTTTTTAGATATTTTTATCATATCTATTGTTCTAATTTTTTATAAAGAGATATTAGCTATATCGTATGATAGTGAATTTGCAAGGTTAAGAGGTGTAAATGTTAAGTTCTTTTACACACTCATTTTAATACTTGTATCCCTATGTGTAGTAGCTGCAATTAAAGCTGTTGGTTTAATTTTAGTTATTGCTCTTTTAACAATTCCTACATTTGTAGCTGAAGTTTTTGCTAAAAGATTATCAACTATGATGATTATTAGTTCTTTTTTAGCTATACTATTTACAATTTTAGGGCTAGTGTTTTCATACTTGTATGATATAAGTAGTGGAGCTAGCATAATTATTACAGCAGTTGTATTTTTAATTGTTGTAAAACTTTTAAAAAGATAGGAAAATAATTGGATAAATCTATTCAAGTTGGGAAAATTAACAACTTAAAAATAAATAGAGTAAGTGAACCTGGGATTTACTTAATTAGTGAAGATGAAACAGAGGTTTTACTTCCAAATGCTTATGTAACAAAAGAGATGCAAATAGATCAAGACCTTGAAGTATTTATTTATACAGATAGTGAAGATAGATTAGTTGCAACTACTTTAAAGCCTTATGTTTATTTAGATGAATTTGCATTTTTAGAAATAGTAGATGTGGCTAAATTTGGGTACTTTGTAGATATTGGATTACCAAAGGATATTTTAGTTCCTAAAAATAGACAAAAAGGTATTTTTCATGAAGGTTCTAGAATTGTATTACAACTTCAGATTGATGAAAAAACTGATAGATTAATAGCTAGTCAAAAATTTGAATTAGATAAAAATGTTGTAGGTTTAAAAAGAAATGATGAAGTGGATATTTTAGTTTATTCAAAAACTCCATTAGGTTTTAAAGTTATCATAAACAATAAATTTGAAGGTCTTATATTCCACAATGAAATCTTTTCAAAAATAAGTATTGGTGATAGAAAAAAAGCTTATATTAAAAATATTAGACCTGATGGAAAAGCAGATATTGTTTTACAAAAAATAGGTGAAAAAGTTAAAAATGATACTGTTTTAGAAATTTTAGAAGATAATGGTGGAAAACTAAATTTTACTTATAAAAGTAGTGCTGAAGATATAAATGAAGTATTTGGAATTTCTAAAAAATCATTTAAAGCTACACTTACAAAGCTTTTAGCTGAAGATAAAATTATCTTAGATGAGGATTCAATTAGAGTTAAATAGTAACAACTAATTGAACTTTTAAAAGGAAATAGGATTAAAATTATCCTATTTCCTTTTTTTTATTCTATTATCACAACATTAAAATAAAAATTTAAATGAAAAGGTTTATAAATGTCAACAACAAAATTAAAAGGTAATGAAGTAAATTTAGCTGGTAATACAGTTAATGTAGGTGATACAGCACCTGTAGTAAATGTAGTAGCTCAAGATTTATCAAATATTCAAGTTGGTGGAGAAAATGGAAAAACTCAAATAGTAGTTGTAGTTCCTTCTTTAGATACTCCTGTTTGTGCTGCTGAAACTAGAAAGTTTAATGAAGAAGCTGCAAAAATTGAAAATGCTGAAGTAGTAGTAGTTTCTATGGATTTACCATTTGCACAAAAAAGATTTTGTACAACTGAAGGAATTGAAAATTTAAAAGTTGGAAGTGACTTTAGAAATAAAGATTTTGCAAACTCTTATGGAGTATTAATTGCTGATGGTGCTTTAGCAGGTGTTACTTGTAGAGCAATTTTTGTAATCGATGCAAATGGAAAAGTTTCATACAAAGATATTTGTGAAGAAATTACAGAAGAACCAAATTATGAAGCTGTTTTAAACGCTGTTAAATAATTAAAACTTTTAAACTAGTGATGAATTTCATTTATCACTAGTTAACTAATTAATTATATTCTTTAAAATACTATTTAGTATCGAAGGATATTTTATGAAATACTTAAAAAAACAACCTTGGGAACTTGATGAAAGTCAAGTAACTCCTGAAAACTTATTTACAAATAGAAGAAATTTTTTAAAACTTGGAGTAGCTGGTTTAGTTTCAACTTCTGCAGTGATTCAAGCCCTTGCAAATACAAATATAGATTTTAAAAACCTAAAATATGATTATATAAAAGATGCAAATGAAGATAAGCTAAAGCTAAATACATTTGAACAAATTACAAGTCATAACAACTTTTATGAATTTACAACTAATCAAGGTAAAGTAAAAGATTTAGCTAAAAATATGGATACTAGTAATTGGATGATTGAAATAGATGGATTAGTTGAAAAACCTTTGTTTATTTCTTTTGAAGATTTAGTAAAAAAATTTCAAATATATGAAAGAATTTACAGATTTAGATGTGTTGAGGGATGGTCTATGGTAGTTCCTTGGAATGGTTTTATGCTAAAAGATTTAATTAAAGCTGTAAAGCCTTTATCAACTGCAACGCATATTGAGTTTGAAACCCTTTATGATGAAGATATATTTCCTGATCAAAAAAGTATGTTATTCTCAGCTATAAAATATCCATATGTAGAAGGTTTACGAATGGATGAAGCTATGAATGACTTGACATTGATGGCTGTTGGATTGTATGGTAAAGATATGCCTCCTCAAAATGGAGCGCCTATTAGATTAATTGTTCCATGGAAATATGGATTTAAATCAATTAAATCAATATCTAAAATTACATTTACAAATAAAGAACCTTTAAACACTTGGCAAGCTGAGAACCCAAGGGAATACGGATTTTATGCAAATGTAAATCCAAATGTAGATCATCCAAGATGGTCTCAAGCAAAGGAGAGAGTTTTAGGAAGTTTCTTTAAACAAAAAACACTAATGTTTAATGGCTATGGTGATGAGGTAGCACATTTATATAAAGGTATGGATTTAAAGAAATATTTTTAAATAAATAAAAATATTCAAAAATTATGAAGAAGATATTATTAATAATAGCACTAACTATTCCAGCATTATATTTAACATATGAGATTGTATTTATTCAAAATGTTAATGATCCAATAAAACATATTTATACTTTTACAGGTGTTAGTACTATTGTTTTGATTTTATCTTCAATTTTAATCTCACCTTTAAAGAAATTTATCAATTTTATGAAGTATAGAAAGATTATTGGTTTATTTGGGTTTTTCTATGCTTTTTTACATTTTTTAAACTTTATAGTGTTAGATGCTGAATTATCTTTAGCGTTTATAATTAGTGAAACAATTAAGAAGCCATTTATATATTTAGGGTTTTTTTCATTTTTGATTTTACTGTACATGGCAGTTACATCAACAAAAAAACTATATAAAGAGTATATGAAATTTCATAAACTAGTTTATGTGTCAGTTATAGCCTTTTTTATACACACTATTATGGCACAAAAATCAATTGTATTAATTGATGCAATTTTTATTATAATTATCGTTATAGTAGGAATTATAAAGCTTTTTCAATATAAAAATATTTTCATAAAAAATTAACCTTGTTTACTATTTGTTAACTAAATATTAAGTAATAGTTAATAACTAGGGCATATAATTGTTTTGTTGATAAGTTATTCCTAGTAGCTTATTTGACATTACATAAATAAATTCTATTGAAAGAATTTCTCAAACAATAATATTTTTTTTATGTTTCCTTGTGTTAGATGGGCGCTTTCCTAGGGCGCCCTTTTTTTTGTTCAATTTATTCTAAACAGACTTTTAATTTAAACTTCTTATGCTAATATTCCAAAATGATTTTAAAAACACAAGCTTTCAAATAATATGCCGTTATCAAACCTAAATTCCGAACAACTAAGTGCCGCAACATGTAAAGCAGGGTACAACCTTGTAATTGCTAGTGCAGGGACTGGAAAGACATCTACAATAGTAGGAAGAATTGCTAATTTAATAAATAATGGAGTAAAACCACAGGAGATTTTACTTCTTACATTTACAAATAAAGCAGCTGCTGAAATGGTGCAAAGGGTTGCAAAAATCTTTGATAAAGATGTTGCTACTTCAATAATGGCTGGAACATTTCACTCTGTTTCATATAAGTTGTTAAAACAACTAAAAAAAGAGATTACTTTAAAACAACCAAACGAATTAAAAACTTTATTTAAATCT
>CAKZOX010000094.1 GCA_937138295.1 uncultured Campylobacteraceae bacterium | reverse complement strand
AAAACTTTATATCCAGGTCACGCTCAACAAATGATGCATGCATTTTGGGGAGTAGGGCAAATGAGTTTTGTAAAACATGCAATATTTGTAGGTGAAGATGCACCTGATTTAACAGATCATGATGCAACTGTAAAACACATATTAAATAGAATTGATATAGAAGAGTTATTAGTAACAAAAGGTGTAGTTGATGCACTTGATCACTCTTCACCAAAATTTGCAGTTGGTGGAAAGTTAGGTCTTGATTGTACAGGTGATGAAATTGATGAGTTAGGAATTATTTTATTAAGTGATGAAGAATTATTATCTAAAATACAAAATATTACAGATGAGGTAAAAGATTTAAAACAATATTATACAGATACGAAAAATCCAGTAACCGTAATAAGTGTAGATAAAACAAGAAAACAAAAAGAACTTTTTGAGGCTTTAGAACCTATCTACGAAAATATTAAAATTCTAATAATTATTGATGCAAAAAATCAAAATGATGTTAACAATCCATATATGTTAGTTTGGAGAGTAGTTAATAACATAGATTCAAATAGAGATTTATATATTGATTCAGATACTATTTGTTTAGACGGAACAAACAAAAATTCATTTGATAATTTCAAAAGAAGATGGCCTGATGATGTTGATTGTAATAAAGAAGTAATACAAGACCTTAGAAATAGAGGTATTTTAAATATTACTGATGAGTTTGTGAAAAAATTTCAATTATAAAAAAGTAGAGATTAAATTCTCTACTTTTTAATTACTTTTATAGCTTCTTTTGAAATATCCAAATAAAATGGCTTCAACAAAACTCTAGCATCTTTTAATTTTATGTGAATTTGATTTTCTACATCATCTTTTAAACAAACAATTACTTCATAAAAATCACCACAAAAAGACGAATCTATTAATTTTAATTCTAAATTGTTTATTTCATTTGTAAGATGAGTATCATCTACTTTTATAGTTGCTAATTCATCATTTTTTACAGTTAAATTTAAAATATTAACAGCTTTACTACTTAAAACGTTGATTTCAGATAAAAAATTTGCTACATAGTGGCTTATAGGGTTATTATAAATATTTGTAGTTGTATCAAATTGTAAAAGTTTTTTATCATTTATAATTCCAATTTTATCAGAAATACTTAAAGCTTCTTTTTTATCATGTGTAACTAGGATTGCGCTAAGATTATTTTCTTTGATAAGATTTTTTAACCACATTTTAGTTTTATATCTTAACATAGAATCAAGATTTGCAAATGGTTCATCTAATAGTAATACTTTTGGGTTATTTGCCATAGCTCTTGCTATTGCTACTCTTTGTTGTTGTCCCCCTGAAAGTTGATGAATTTGTTTTTTTCTATGGGATACTATATCAAATTGTTCAAGTAGTTCTACAATTCTTTTTTCTTTTTCTTTGTTTGAAAGTTTATCAAGTGCAAAAGCAATATTCTCTTCAACATTTAAGTGAGGAAATAAAGCATAATCTTGGAAAATATATCCTACTTCTCTATCTTTTTCAAAAATTTCTTTAGAAGATACACATACATCACCAATACAAATATTTCCCTCATGTTCCCTTTGAAGACCAGCAATCGATCTTAAAATAGTAGTTTTACCACATCCACTTTGACCCAATAAAGTAACAATTTCTCCATTATTAACATCAAAATTTATATTTTCTAAAATTAAAGTATCATCAAATGAGATACCAAAATTATTAACACTAACCATTTTAAGCCTTTTTCATATTTTTTATTAGTAAAATTACAGAGATCATAGCAATAACAACTATACTAAGTGATGGTACTGCTGATTCTATAGTTTGAGCTTGTTCATTTAATTCTAAAGCCCTAATCGCTAATGTATCATAGTCAAATGGTCTAAGAACCATTGTCAAAGGCAATTCTTTAATTACTTCAATAAAAATTACAATAAATGAAGCAAAGGCAGAATTTTTAATTAAAGGAACAATTACTTTTGTAAAAGTTTTAACATTTCCAACACCTGAAATTGCTGCTGCATCATCATAACTTTGAGGAATTCTATTAAATCCTGCTTCAAAATTATTTATAGATATTGCTATAAATCTAACTACATATCCAAATAAAATAGCAATTAATGTACCAGAAACTAAAAATGAGTTATCAAACAATTTTAAATATAACTCATTTAAAATACCAAAGAAAGATAAAATACCAACAGCTACAACTGCACCAGGAATTGAATAACCAAGTTTAATTACTTGAACAAAAGTTCCAGAAGGTTTGTCTTTATTTAATCTAAAATTATAAACTACTAAAAGAGCAATTGAAGTAATCAAAAATGCTGATATTAAACCAAGTTTAATTGTATTCAAAAATAATTCTAGAAAGTCTTCATCTATGATTTTCTCATATGATTCAGCAAACCAAAAAATTAGTTGAACAAAAGGAAGTAAGAAACCAAAGAAAAATGGTAAAAAACAAATAATAAAAGCTACGTTATTATGCCAACCTTTTAATTGTATTTTAGTAATTGGTCTAAAATCTTTTCCAGAACTTTTATATGTTTTATTTCTTCTTTGAAATCTTTCAAGAATTATTAAAATAAATACAAAAGTCATCAAAATACTAGCTAATTTTGAAGCATCTTCAATACTTCCCATACCTTCCCACAGTCTAAATATTCCTGTTACAAAAGTATTTACTCCAAAGTAATCCATTGTTCCGTAATCACTAACAGCTTCCATAATAGCTAAAGTAGCACCTGCAATAATAGCAGGTCTAGAAATAGGAATAATTACTTTTTTTAAAACTTGCCAAGTATTTAAATTAAATGTCCTTGCAGCTTCAATAATTGAAGATGATTCAAAACTAAGATATGTTCTACATACTAAATATACATAAGGATATAAAACTAAAGACATTACTAAAATAGCACCTTCTATTGATTGTATATCCCAAAAAAATGGAACTTCAGAAATATTTTTACCAAATAAATCTAAAATAAATCCAGTTACATTTCCAGAAATACCAAACATTCCATTGTATATAAAAGCTAAAATATATGTTGGAATTGCAAAAGGTAAAACTAATGCAAGATCAAAAAATTTTGATCCAGTGAATCTATATAATGAAACTAAATAAGCAGTTGAAAATCCTAAAAGGGTTGTAAGTAGTCCTACACCAATCATTATATATAGTGTATTGAATATGTAGTCTAGTAATACAGTTTCTTTAACATGATTCCAGTTTTCTGTATTACCAATAAAAAGATAAGTAAATATTGTAATCATAGGAATTGAAATAAGTAGTGTAAAAATTACACTACTTATTTTCAATCCTCTAAGGCCATTAATCAAAAATTATTTCCATCCTGCAAGATCAAATACTTTAACAGCTTTTTTGTTATTGTTTCCTAAATCACTAATAGAGATATTGTCATCTTCAAGTGTTCCCCAAGATGCCACTAAATCTGAAATTCCAGCACCTTTTACAACAGGATACTCATAGTTTCCTTTTGCAAAAATCTCTTGTGCTTCAGTTGAAGTAAGAAATTCAATAAATTTGATTGCATTTTCTTTATTTTTCGCGTATTTTGCTACACCAGCAGCACTTACATTTACATGAGTACCACCGTTTTTAAATTTTGGAAATATTACTTTTAATTTGCTTACAGTCTCTTTATCTGAACTATTACCTGAAGCTAATTTTCCTAAATAATATGTATTCATAATTGCAATACTACCAAATCCAGCTGCAGCTCCTCTTGCTTGGTCTCTATCACTCCCTTTTGGACTTCTTGCCATATTTGCAACTACACCTTCTGCCCATGTTTTAGCATACTCTTCACCATGATGAGCAATCATTGCTGCCATCAGAGATTGATTATATACATTGCTTGCTGATCTAACCATGATTTGTCCCTTGTATTTTGGATCAGCTAACTCTTCATAAGTGTATTCTTTATTTTCAAAACCACTATCTTTTCTAATAGCAATAATTCTTGCTCTCTTTGTAATAGCAAACCATCTATTATCTTTATCTCTTAATGCTTCAGGTATTCTACTAGTTAAAACATCTGATTGAATAGCTTGAAATAAATTATTTTCAGTTGCTCTTTGAATTCTTGCAGCATCAACTGTAATAAAAACATCTGCAGGTGAATTTTTACCTTCTGTTTGTAGTCTTTTGATTAATGCATCATCTTTCGCTTGTATTACTTTAACTTCTATACCAGTTTTTTGTTCAAATTTTTTAAATAATTCTTTATCTGTATCATAGTGTCTACTTGAATAAATATTCACAGAACTTGCGTAAACTGTACTAGCTAATAAAACAGCTCCAAATGCTAATTTTTTAATCATTATTTTGTTTCCCTCTTTGTTGTTATTGATAATTGTTATTGAAATTATAATCACAAGAATCTAAATTTAAGCTTAATAATAATCATTATCAATAAATTTTTTTAATTTCAGGTGTATATATAAACATTTTGTGTATTATTTTACAGATTATAATAGTATATAGGAATAAAATTTATGATTTTAATGATCGACAATTATGATAGCTTCACATACAATATAGTTCAATATTGTTTAGAGTTAGGTGCAGATTTAAAAGTAATTAGAAATGACGAGCTTACAGTTAAGCAAATAGAAGAGTTAAATCCAGAGAAGATAATTATATCTCCAGGACCTGCTACACCTGATGATGCAGGAGTTTGTTTAGATGTAATTGAATATTTTGCAGATAAAAAACCAATATTTGGAATTTGTTTAGGTCATCAAAGTATTGCACAGGTATTTGGAGGAAAAGTAATTAGAGCTAAAAATCTTATGCACGGAAAAACTTCTAGAATAAAAGTAACAAAAGATACAAAGATATTTGAAGGTTTACCAACAGAGTTTATAGAAACAAGATATCACTCTTTAACAGTTCAAAAAGATAACTTACCAGATATTATTGTTCCTACTTCATATAGTATGGATGATGATGAAATTATGTCTTTAGAGATAAAAGATAAACAAATTTATTCAGTACAGTTTCACCCAGAATCAATTATGAGTGAATATGGTTATGAAATGATTGATAATTTCTTAAAGTTATGATTAGAAAAATTAGTAGCAATCAGAATTTACAAGTAGGATTTGTATTAATCTTTGCTTTTCTTATATTGTTACTAAATATTAGCTCTTTAAGTATTTCATATAAAGAAGCTTTAAATTTATTCGTAAACTCTTCATTACTTTCATATTTAACACAATTTTCAACATACATTTTTGGATTTAATGATTATGCATTAAGGTTACCATTTTTAATTTTTTATATTTTAAGTGGAATATTAATGTATAAAGTTACGGAAAATTTCTTTAGATATGATAAAGATAGAATCTTAAATCTAGCACTTTTTCTAGCTTTACCAGGTGTAATAAGTGCCTCTTTACTAGTAAATAGTTCAATAGTTGTATTGTTTTTTGTTTTACTTTATATATACATTTTCCAAAAAACACAAAAGCATAATGAATACTTACTAGTTTTTTGTTTGTTTATTGATAGTTCTTTTGCGATTGTGTATTTAGCTTTATTTTTTTGGTCACTTAAATATAAAGATACTAGATTGATGTTAATTTCTTTAGCATTATTCACAATATCAATGTATATTTTTGGTTTTGATTCAGGTGGAAAGCCTAAAAACTATTTTTTAGATACATTTGGTACCTATGCTACGATATTTTCACCTTTGATATTTTTATACTTATTATACTCAATTTATAGAATCAGCATAAATAAAGAAGAAAAGAGCCTAATATATTATATTAGTGCAACTGCATTATTTATTTCTTTTTTATTCTCATTTAGACAAAAAATTCTTATTGAAGATTTTGCACCCTTAGTTGTTATAAGTTTACCATTAATGTTAAAGATTTTTTTAAATTCATATAGAGTTAGATTAAAAGAATTCAGAAAGAAATACAATGTATTTATTTTCTTTGTACTATTTATGTTAGCAATTAATTTATTTTTTACTTTTTACAATAAGATTTTATACAAGTATATTCCAAATCCTTCTAAACACTTAGTTTATAAACATCATGTGGCTAAAGATTTAGCAAACTATTTAAAAACAAAAGATATTAATAATATTAAAACAAATAAAGAGATGCAATTAAGATTAAAGTTTTACAATATTAATGAAGGTAATGATTATATAATGAGTAAAACTAAAATATATGAATACGATGAAAAAATAGATATAAAATACTTTGATAGAATTATAGACACTTATTACATAAAAAATATTAAGAATGAAAAATAAAAAATCATTTGTTTTATTTGAAATATTAATCGCAATTTCAATATTAGCAATATTCTATATTTCAATAAAGCCTAATACAAATGAATTTAAAACAAATCAATTTATTGATAAACTTCAATTTTATATAAAACAAGTAAGAAACAAAGCTTTAATTGATAATAAATTTGATTTAGATAATGAAACATGGCACAAAGAATTATGGAC
>CAKZOX010000093.1 GCA_937138295.1 uncultured Campylobacteraceae bacterium | reverse complement strand
TTTACTATTTATAATTCACTTGAATCAATTATGGAAAAAATAGCCCATGAAACATATAAAAATATAACTAGAAAAAAAGCAATTAGATTTGAAGAATCTAAAGGTGGATTTTTAAAGGGTGAAAAAATACAAAAAATCGAATATGAAACATATTGGATTAATGCAGATAATATATATAAAAATCTTTTCTATGATGATCAAACAATTGACAAAATGTTCAAAAGATCAATAAAACTTCTTAAAAATATTGAATTAAACACAGATGAAGCATTTAGAGAAGTTTATAGAATAATCAGAAATGATGTTCATAAATGGCAAGAGCCTTATGAACTTATTAGAAAACACAGAGAAATTGCATCGGATTCAGAATTTTCAAATACAAGGCACTTTGCAGCTAAAGCTTATGAAAATATTTTAAGAAGTTATCATAGAGCTATCTTAGAAAATATCTCAGCTCTTAGAAAAAAGTTTGCTTATTTTAATGGAGCCTTGTCTTATTCATATATTCAAACTACTCAAGCTACAATTGCCCATTTTGAACAACAAATAATGGAGTCTGAAGAACTATACAAAAAAGAACCAACAAGATTTTCTATTCAACATCCAAGAGAAGATGAAATTCTTACAAAACTAAAAGCCAATTTTGGTTTTGAAAAAATTGAAGACTTTTTAACTTCAAGAAGAAACTACTTATTTAAAATTGTTCAATATTCAAAGGAACAATTCCTTGAAATCAATGAAGATAGAATTGGGTTTGTAATCTCTAAAAAATTCCAATATAAAGACAAAATAAAAGAACTTCAAAAAATAAAAGAGGAAATTTAATCCTCTTTTATGAAATACATTAAACACTACCCTCAACATCTTCAAAATCAAGTAAAAAAACTTATTGAAGAGAATAAATTAGATAAATATATTCTAAAAAAATATCCTATAAAACATGAATATACAAATGATAAACTTTTATATGAATATGTAATAGATTTAAAAAATCAGTATCTAAAAAAACACCAAATATCAAAAGTAATGTTTGATGGAAAAATCAATGTTATTAACAATGCTTTGGGTATGCACACATATGTTTCAAGGGTTCAAGGAAACAAACTAAAAGCAAAAAATGAAATAAGAGTTGCAACTATTTTTAAAAATATGCCTGAAAAATTTTTAGAAATGATAGTAATACATGAATTAGCTCACTTCAAACAAAAAGAACATAACAAAGCATTCTATGATATGTGTACACATATGATGGATGATTATCATCAAGTAGAATTTGATTTAAGAGTTTATTTAATATATTTAGACAAATTCGGAAAATTATACTAACAAAAGTGCAAAAAAAAAGCCCAGATAAACTGGGCTTTTATAGCAAAGGAGATAATAAGAATTGTATATTGTAACTAAGTTGTGTACGTTGGATCAAACTTTAGTTACTTTTATGACTACACTTGGTTAAATACCAGTTATAGTTCACATTGATGATTCCATCTAGTAGCATTTGGAGATTGTTTATATGGTTTCATCAATATTAATATGCAATAGTTTTATACAGTATAGTTATAAGGCCGTAACTACACCAAAACAACAACATTCACTAATTTTCTATACATTCTTAAAATACGCAGTCTTAACTTTATAATTAAAACTACATAATTATAATTTCTATTACCTTATAAAATAATTAAACTTTATAATTAAAGCATAAATTTTGATTATCATAAGGTTTACTTATAATACCTAATTTAACCATATTGAATATGATTTTTAATATAATATACCAAATATTTCAAAACTGCGAGAGTAAATGCTGTTAAATAATAAACAATTAGAAAAATTCCATAATGATGGATTCTTAGTAATTAAAAACTTTGCTGATAAAAAGCTATGTGACGAGATTTTAGAAGCTTCACAAAAACATATCAAAGATATGATTGAACCAATTGAATCCGAACAAGAATATCTTGAAGACTCAAATACTACAACTACAACTTTAAGAAGATTAAGACAAGTTTATGATAGAGAAGATATTTTTAAAGATTGGATGACAAATAAAGAAATAAGACCTATTTTAGAACAAGTATTAAATGAAAAAGCAGTTTTAACTTTAGCTCATCACAACTCAATTATGACAAAAATGCCAAAAGAGAGTTCAAGAACTACTTGGCATCAAGATAGAAGATATTGGCATTTTGAAAATGATAATTTAGTTTCTGTTTGGCTAGCTTTAGATGACGAATATTTAGAAAATGGATTATTAGAGTTTATTCCACAAAGTCATAAAATAGATTTTTCAAGTGATAGATTTGATGATAAAACTAATTTTTTAGATGATAATGAAGAAAATATAGACTTAATTAAAAAGGCAGTTCATACTAATCTTGAAAAAGGTGATATTGTATTATTTCATTGTAAAACTTTACACGCTGCTAATAAAAATATTACAGACAAAGCTAAAGTTTCATTTGTATATACAGTAAGAGGTATCTCAAATAAGCCCCTAAAAAATACTAGAAGTGATTTTAAAGAGGTTATTTTAGACTAAAGATTTAAAAACTAGAGAAATCTAGTTTTTAAATGCAATAACATCTACTTCAACTAAAACATTTTTAGGTAAAGTTTTTACAGCAACTGTAGCTCTTGCAGGTGCAATTTCTGCTTTAAAATATTCAGAATAAACTTCATTAAATGCTACAAAATTATCCATATCAGATAAGTAACAAGTTGTTTTTAAAACATTATCAAAAGATGAATTTGCTTCTTCTAAAACTGCTTTTAAATTTTCCATAACTTGTTTAGTTTGTTCTTTAACACCACCCTCTACTATTTCCATAGTTTCTGCAACTAATGGAATTTGACCAGATAAAAAAACTAATTTATCAAATGATGTACCTTGATTGTATGGCCCAATTGCAGCGGGAGCTTTTGTAGTTGAAATAATTTCTTTCATATATAACCTTTATAAATTTTTTACATTATACTTTATAAATCTTTAGGAAATAACAGTTCAAACTCTCTTTTGATATCTAATATCTCATTTTTTGTAGCTAGTCCATTAAAATTCAAAGCAGTAACTACAATTTCTTTGATATAAGGAAATACTTTTTCATCATTTAAATACTCATTAACATCAATCCATTTAGCATCTATTATCTCATCGGTATCTATAATATTTATTTCATTTGTGATAGCTATGGCTTTACACAAAATATATAAATTTGATTTATCAAATTGATGGGGGTAAAAATGACCTAAAGAGATTACGCTTTCAAATTCAACAGTAATTCCTGTCTCTTCAAAGACCTCTCTTTGAACTGCGCTTGATATCATTTCCCCATCATCAACATGACCACCAGGAAGTTTAAAACCAATATCAGAAACTTTTTCTTTAATAACTAACAGCTTATTTTCTTTGTTAATTACAACAACTCCAACGCCTAAAGTATGATTTGATGCTGTTGGTATAATTGCATTTGTTTTTAGTCTTTTAACTAATAAGATTCTTTTCTCATTACAAGTATGAAAATTAAACTCTCTACTTGCAAGAATATCTATAAGAATAGAATTTTTTATATCTACATAAATCCAAATTAAATTAAATCTATCTTTAGATTTAATTATCAAATTATCTATTTTTTCATGAAATAATTCTTTATTTAGTGATACTTCTTCACTACTTATTGTAATTCCATTATATACATCAATAATTGTTTTAAAACCAGCAATTTGCTCTTCCTTTACATTTATTTTCATATTAAATCATACCATATTGTTTTACTAATTGAACAATTCCACTTACAATAAACTGCACAGCAATAGCACCCACAATTAAACCCATAAGTTTTGTAACAACATTTTGACCAATTGTTCCTAAAGCATTTTTAATATAAATAGAATTTCTAAGGATTAAATAAAATATTACAGCATTTAAAACAAAAGCAAAAGATATTGAAAACATTTCCATAAAGCTTTGCGCTTGTTGTTTGTAAATAATAACTGTACTAAATAACCCCGCCCCAAAAGCAATAGGAATTCCTATTGGAACTATAGCCATTTCTTTAAAATTCTCACTACTTGGACTACTTTTTTCAGTTGAACCATTTACCATTTTAATTGCCATTAAAATTAGTATAATACCACCCATAGTTTTTAACGATTCCTCAGATATTCCAAAAAGTTTTAATAAAAAATCACCACTTAAAAAAACTACAAAAAAAGCAATTATAATTGTAATTGTTGACTTTTTTGAAACTTCTGCTAATTGACTTTGACTAATAGAACTACCTAATAAAGACAATGCAATAGCACTAATTCCAATTGGATCTAAAATAGCAAAAAATGTTATTAAATATTGTAAAAAACCTGTGAATAATTCCATATAAAACCTTTTTTTGATTATGCTTTACTATTGCGATTATTTTTGTATATAATTTAAGAAAATAACACTAGGCATCAAAATGAATAAGAATATCGTACTAATTTCTTTAATTTCAATAATAACAATATTGATTTTAACATTAACTAATGAAACTTCAACTTTAAATACAATAATTTCATCCTTATCTGTTTTAGCAATTATCATTTTAAACTTCTACAATAAACAAGATGAAAATAATAGTCTTATTTATGAAGAAGAAGAAAAAGACGACAAAATTTTAGATGAAAAAAGTGATTTAAGTGAATTAGTTAAAATTACATCACTAAGTGCTGATGGTGAATATGATGAAAGAATTTCACATAACTTTGAAGATAAACAAATTCAAGAGATATCTAACAATATAAACAAAACCTTGGATAACTTTAGAAAAGCTATAGATTCAATAAATGACTATATGAATAACTATAATAAAAATGTTTTTAATATACAAATTGAAAACAATTTTAACAATGACCTAAAAAGTATGATTGATGAAATAAATCAAGTAAATGTAAAAATCTCTAAGATGCTTCTTAGTAGTTTAAAAAACAATCATAAACTTAGCAATAACTCAGATACCTTAAAAGATTATATTAATTCATTAAGTAATAGTGTTATTCAACAAAGTGCTACTTTAGAAGAAACTGCTTCAGCTATTGAAGAAATTACAAGTACTGTAATAAATAACAATGCAAATGTAAATAAAATGCTTGAATACTCAAATACTTTAAGCTCTTCAATTAATAAAGGTTTTGAAAATGCTAAAGATAGTGCATCTTTAATGGATGAAATTAATCAAAAGACAAAAGCTATTGAAGAAGCAATTACAGTTATAGATCAAATTGCCTTCCAAACAAATATTCTTTCATTAAATGCAGCCGTTGAAGCAGCAACTGCAGGAGAAGCTGGAAAAGGCTTTGCAGTTGTAGCAGGAGAAGTGAGAAACTTGGCAAACAGAAGTGCTGAAGCTGCTAAAGAGATAAAAGATTTAGTTGATGATGCATCTGATGTTACTCAAAAAGGTAAGGCTTCATCTGATGAAATGATAAAAGAGTATTCAGTTATAAATGAAAACATTGAAAATACAAGAAAAATAATGAATGATGTATCTAGTTCTTTAAGAGAACAACAAAAAGGAATCGAGCAAATTAATAATGCCGTTTCTGATTTAGATAAGGCAACTCAACAAAATGCAACTAGAGCCCATGATACAATGGAAGTTGCAAATATAAATGATGAGATGGCTAAAAAAATGGTTGAAGACACTAATAAAACAGAGTTTTTTGGAAGAAAAGAGTTTAATTCAAAACTCTAAATTATACTAAAAGGGTAAATTATGCAGAAATTTTTGTACATCACTGATCAAAATGAATTTAGTGACAACAGTTTTATAGGTCCTTTATTTGAAAAATATTTAACTAAGCACTTTGATATAGACATAATTTACTTTTCAAAAACAAAAACAAGTTTTGAAAAAATTGATGAAAATAAATTTTTGTTTCCTAAAGAACAAAAAAAGAGTATTATTGAAAGTTTAGAATCAAACGGATTTAATCTAAAAGATTACACATATGTTGCAGTTAGAAATGATACTAAAATCCTTAAACAAGTGCTTGCAAAAAGATCAGTTTATGGATATAAAGTACCCTTTAGATTATCTTTTCCAAAAAGAATTGCAAAACTTCAAATTGATGAAGCAAACAATAAAAAAAGCTACTTTGATATTATCTCAAATAAGATTCAACTTTTACAAGAAACTTCACTTATAAATGATTGTGATATATTCTTACCTACCACTAGAAAAATGAGAGATGATTATTTAAAAGATGTTAAAACAAGAACATATGTTATACCATCTGCAATAGACCCTGAAGTACTTCATGAAAATATTCAACATGAAGGGAATGAAAAAAGATTTTTTTATGCTGGAACACTTGATAAATTAAGGGAATTTGAAACAGTATTAGATGCTTTTAATGAAGTTTCAAGTGAAAATTTTAAAATAATGATTTCTACAAAAGATCCTGAATACTCAAAAATTATGCTTGAAAAATATCCTAATTTAAAAGACAATATAGAAATTTATGACGCTAAAACAAAAAAAGAGTTATTAAATCTAATTGCAAAAGCAGATATAGGATTATCATTATTACCTGATATTCCTTTATTTAATACATCAACTCCCGTTAAAATAATGGATTACTATTCAAGTGCCGTTCCTTGCATTATGTCAAAAAATGAAAATAATGAATCAATTTTTGATGATAATAAAACAGCTTGGTTATGTGATTTTGATAAAGACTCTATAAAATCAAAACTAAATGAAATTATTAGTTTATCAAAAGATGATGTTGCAAATGTAGGAATAAATGGACAAAATAGACTTTTAGATATAAGAAATTATGAAAGAATTGCTAATGATTTAGCACATCAATTAAATATTATGTAAGAAATAGGATAAAAAAGACTAGTCTTTTTTTATCCAAACTTTAAAATTCCAAGCTGGAGATTTTATATTTCCTGCTTCATCTTTTATAGCTTCATAAGACTTTTCTTCTTCTAAATCCCAAGTAGAAAAATCAATCTCTTTTAGATAAGCATCAGCCTCACCTTCAAAATCAACTTCACTTAAATACATTTTATCAACATATGGAAATA
>CAKZOX010000092.1 GCA_937138295.1 uncultured Campylobacteraceae bacterium | reverse complement strand
ATATCATAACCAGCTGTAAACATATGACAAGTATCTATACAAACACCAACTCTACTTTTATCTTCAACTTTATCAATTAAATAAGCTAAATGCTCAAACTTATAACCTAAATTTGAACCTTGACCTGCTGTATTTTCAATAACTAACTTAATATCATTTGTTGCATCTATTGCTTGATTCATAGAAAGTGCAATTCTGTCTAAACACTCTTCTTCACTAATTTTTCTTAAGTGACTTCCTGGGTGAAAATTTAATCTATCAAGTTTTAAAATCTCACATCTTTCAATCTCATGAATAAATCCATTTAAAGACTTTTCTCTTTTTTCTTCTTCTGGATGTCCTAAGTTAATTAAATAAGAATCATGGGGTAAAATATGCTTTGCTTCAATTCCTGTTTTTTCAAACTCTTCAAACCATTTATCTAAAGTTTTTGTATCAAAATCCTTTGCTGCCCACTGTCTTTGATTCTTAACAAATAAAGCAAAAGCCTTAGCACCTATTTCTCTTGCATTAATTAAAGCATTATATACTCCACCACTTGCACTTACATGAGCTCCAACATATTTCATTAATTCTATCCTATTGTATTTATTTTTATAATTGTAAGTTATAAATCATAAAAGTGTAGTTTATATACACTCTTAAAAAAAATTGTAAACTTTTGTTAACTTTTATAGTATCCTAAAATGGCTAAGTATAGAATAACACTAAATACTTACAATGCAAGGCAGGAATAATGGAGAAAGTAGTAATTATAGGTGGAGGATATGCAGGAATTTATGCATTAAGGCAATTGGTGCAAAATAAAAATATCAAGATTACGTTAATTGATAAGCATACTTTCCATAATCTACAACCTGAAGTGTATGACCTAATTGCAAATAAATCAAATATAGCAGATGTTACTATTGATTTAACAACTTTATGCATGGGATTTGACCATGATTTTTTAGAGTTTAAAAACTTAAAAGTAAGAAATATAGATAAAGATGCTCAAAAAATATATACAGAAGAACAAGAAATAGTTGAATATGATTATTTAATTATGGCAGCAGGAACAAGAACTTTCTTCCCTACTCAAATTGAAGGTTTAAATAATGCCCATGATATCAAGAAATTACACTGGGCAATGTTCTTCAAACAAAGTTTTGAAAATGAACTATTTAAGAAAATCAGAGATGAAGCTAAACAATGTGAAGATACTCATATAGTAGTTGTTGGAGCTGGTTTATCTGGGGTTGAAATCGCTGCAGAAATGGCATATAACTCAAGAAAGTTCTTTAAAAGAGGAAACTTCTCTTGTGATAATTTAAAAATCTCTTTAATTTCAAGTGCAGATACCATTTTGCCTGGATTAAATAAAGAGTTAATCAATATTTCTCACCATAGGTTAAAATCTTTGGGTATTAAAATAATAACAGGAACAAAACTTACAAAAATGGAAGATGGATATGCTCATCTTTCTAATGGTACAAAAATCAATCAATCTTTTTTAATCTTTACAGGTGGTATTGAGTCATCAAAAATCAAAGGTTTAGAAAACTTTGAAACAAACCAAAGGGGTCAAATCAAGGTAAATAAATTTTTACAAACAAATGAAAATAAAAATGTATTCGCAGTTGGTGATATAGCTGAAATCAAAACACCAGATGGAGAGTTAATGCCTCCAAATGTAACAATAGCTAGAATTTCAGGAACAACAGCTGGTAAAAACATCTTAAATATGATTGAAAAAAGAGGCTTACACGAGTGTAAACCAAAACTTGATGGAATTTTAATCGCACTTGGCGGTAAATATGCCGCTGGAAATCTTTATGGCCTTTTAAATGTAAAAGGTAGAATTGCATATGAAATCAAATCATATGTATTTAGTTCATATAGAAAACCTTTAATTAAATTGATTAAAAAAGGTTACAACAGACTTAAAAAGATTAAAGAAAATGGATATTAATCCACTTTAATCTTTTAATATTTTAATTAATATACCATTTGGTCTATCTCTAAAAATTATCTCTTTTTTATTTTGAGTTAATAGCTTATATAAAAAATTCTCTTCGTAGCTTGAAATTATGTATTGTTTATTAAATTCATTAGAACTCATACATCTTAAAGCATCTTTACAAACCTCATCTTCATATACTTTTAAGTCTAAAACAACATTTCCTGCTGATAATATTTGTAAATAAACATGGTCATCATAATAATTTATAAAACCCTTATCGTAAAATTTCATTGTTGGAGTTTTTATTACAATAGTTGCTGTGTTTGATTTAATTATATTTTTTGTGGCACACCCTGTAAATATACTAACAAATAAAAGAAATATGAAAATAGTAATAAGGTTTTTTATATCTAATCCTTTGTTTTAAAAAATTTTACTATAATATGCCAAAAATATTATAAATTTTAAAAAAATATAAATAAGGTTTAAAAATTGTTAGTACATATTTGCTGTTCTGTTGACAGTCATTATTTTTTAGAAAGAATACAAGAAGAATTTCCAGATGAGGAGTTAGTAGGATATTTCTATGACCCTAATATTCATCCTTATGGAGAATATAGATTAAGATATCTAGATGTTGAATACTCTTGTAAAAAATTAGGAATTAAACTTCTTGAAGGTGCTTATAATCTTGAAGAGTGGTTAAAAAAAGTAAAAGGAATGGAGCATTTACCTGAAAAAGGTGATAGATGTACTGTTTGTTATGATGATAGACTTGAGACAACTGTTAAAAAAGCTCAAGAATTAGGTCATGATAAGTTCACTTCAACACTTTTAATTTCTCCAAAAAAATCACAAGAAAAGCTTGATAAAATTGGTCATAATTTACAAAGTTTAACAGGTGTTGAGTTCATTTTTAGAGATTATAGAAGTGGTAATGGTCAAGAAAAACAAGGACAAAGAGTAAAGGAAAATCAACTTTACAGACAAAACTATTGTGGTTGTTTATTTGGACTTGAACCCCAAAGAGCTGCTCAAAAGAAAATTATGGATGAAATGTTTAATCCTATTTCAAATCAAGTTTTACCTGAATCTATTGAAGAAAGACTAGAACTTTACAACAACAGAACAAAACTTGAAGAAGAAGAAAAAGAGTATAAAATCATAAAACAAAGATTTTTAAATTATAGACTTCTAAGTGGTAAAGTAAACGCAGCAAAACAAACTATTCCATCATATATCATGTGCTATTCAACTGTAAATAGAAATAGAACAAATGGAAGAGTAGAATATACAAAAGATGGAATTTCATACTTAAATCGAGATGAAGTAAAATTAATGTCTATTGAAAAATTCAATGAATTAGCCAATACAAACTACTCTTGTGTAAAAGAGCTTATGTATAATCCTTTAAGGTTTGAGTTAGAACAAGAAATTAGAAATAAAGTAATCAAGAACCCATTTGATTTAAGTGCTTTAATTGTCTTAGATGAAATTGCTGATGTAAAATATGAAATAAACTTACACGCTGAAACATATGAAGATGTAAAAGAAGCCATTATATGAAAATTCTAGTTAGTGCTTTAGAAACTTCATCAAATATTCATCTAAAAGAGTTGAAAAAACATTTAAGCGATGATGTTGAATTTCTTGGAGTTTTTGATTCAAAACTAGGAAAACCACTTTATGACTTAACAAATCTTGCAATTATGGGTTTTGTTGATGCAATCAAAAAAATAAGATTCTTTTTTAAACTAAGAGATGAATTAGTAGAATTAGCCAAAGATTGCGATAAAGTTTTACTTATGGATTCAAGTGGATTTAACTTGCCACTTGCAAAAAAACTAAAAGAAAAATATCCTAATAAAGAGATTATTTACTATATTTTACCTCAAGCTTGGGTTTGGAAGAAAAAAAGAGTTTTAAAACTTGAAGCATATTGCACGAAACTTTTATCAATCATTCCTTTTGAGCAAGAAATTTACAATGACAAAGAAAAAATCCAATACGTAGGTCATCCTTTACTTGATGAAATAAGTGAATTTAAAGATGAACCTTCAAGTTCGGGGAAAATTGTTTTTATGCCAGGAAGTAGAAAAACAGAAATTAAAAATCTTATGCCTATCTTTAAAGAAATAGCTTTAAAAATACCAAATAAAGAGCATATTTTAATTATTCCACCAAAATTTGATGACGAGTATATAAAATCAATTTATGGGGATATTTCAAACTTTACAATATCAAACAATGCCCACGAAGAACTACTAAAAGCTGAATATGGATTTATTTGCTCAGGAACTGCTACTTTAGAAGCTGCTTTAATTGGAACACCTTTTACACTAAGTTATATCGCTAAAAAAATTGATTATAAAATTGGAAGAATGTTTATAAAACTAAACCATGTTGGCTTAGCAAATATTTTCTTTGAAAAAATGGGTAAATCAACTATTCACTCAGAATTTTTACAAGAAAATGTAACAGTAGAAAATTTATATAATGACTATATCAATTGCGATAAATCAAAGTTTATTTCTAATTCAAAACTACTAAGACAGTATTTAAAACAAGGCAGTTCTTCAAAAGTAGCAAGCATAATTCAAAACTAATATTCATTTAGATAAAATATTATCCATTATAAAACTACATAGGAAATGTTAATGTTAGACATAAATGAAATTCAAGAAATCTTACCTCATAGATACCCGTTTTTATTAGTTGATAGAATTACGGATATGGAAAAAGGTAAAAATATTACTGGTTATAAAAATATTTCAATTAGTGAACCTGCTTTTATGGGTCACTTCCCAGGACACCCTATCTATCCAGGTGTTTTAATTTTAGAAGGTATGGCACAAGCAGGTGGTGTTTTAGCTTTAAAAAGTAATGATTTAACAAATGAAGAATTAAAGCAAAAAGTTATCTACTTTATGAGTATTGATGGTGCAAAATTCAGAACTCCGGTTAAACCTGGTGATAAATTAGAATACAGAATCGAAGTAAAAAAATTAAGAGGGACTTTAATCGTACTTGATGGTAAAGCTTATGTTGACGACAAACTTGTTGCTGAAGCTGAACTAAAAGCTATGGTTGTAGATAAATAGGCATTAGCTATGAATAACATTCACGCAACTGCAATAATCGAAGAAGGTGCAATTCTAGGTCAAGATGTTACTATTGGAGCATATACAATTATTGGTTCAAAAGTAAAAATTGGAGATGGAACTACAGTTGGTAGCCACACGCTTATTGAAGGTAAAACAACAATTGGGAAAAATAATCAAATTTTTTCTCACGCTACAATTGGTTCAATTCCACAAGATTTAAAGTTTGATGGGGAAGATGTTGAACTAATTATTGGTGATAACAATAAAATTAGAGAATACACACTATTTAACCCAGGAACTCAAGGTGGTGGTGGAATCACTAAAATTGGAAGCAACAATTTATTTATGGGATATACTCACGTAGCCCATGATGTAATTGTAGGAGATCATTGTATCTTTGCAAACTGTGCAACACTTGCAGGACATGTTGAAATTGATGATTATGTAGTAGTTGGTGGATTAACGCCAATTCATCAATTTTGTAAAATCGGTACTCAAGTAATGATTGCAGGTGGTTCTGTTGTTACTCAAGATATTCCTCCATATTGTTTAGCAGAAGGAAACAGAGCTGTTTTAAGAGGACTTAATTTAAATGGATTAAGAAGAAGACTTGAAAACAGAAAAGAAATTGATGAAATCAAACAAGCTTATAAAGCTTTATTTGAATCAAACGAGCCATTAAGTGAAAATGCTAGAAAAATTTATGATTCTAGTGAAAATGAAAATGTGAAGAATTTAGCTCTTTTTGTTTTAGAAACAAAAAGAGGAATTCCATTTAATAGAAAATAATTAGGTGATATATGAGTAAAATAACTTGTGATTTTTGTGGTGCTAAAGACACTCATGACAACCCAGTAATAGCTGGAGATAACGCTTTCATTTGTAAGTCTTGTGTAAATGCTGCACATGATATTATGAATGGAAATCCAAACAAACAAGAAGAAACTAAAACAACTCAAGAAGTTGCAGCAGAAATTGAGCTTAGAACTCCTGCTGAGTTGAAAGCTATCTTAGATGAATATGTAGTTGGACAAGATACAGCAAAAAAAGTTCTTAGTGTAGCGGTTTACAATCACTATAAAAGAATTTTTAGAAAACATGAAATTGATGATGATACAGAATTAAATAAATCGAATGTATTACTAATAGGACCAACAGGTTCTGGTAAAACTCTTTTAGCTCAAACTATCTCAAAATATTTAGATGTACCTTTAGCTATTGCAGATGCTACATCTTTAACAGAGGCTGGTTACGTAGGTGATGATGCTGAAAATGTTGTTACTAGATTAGTTCAAGCAGCAGATGGTGATATAGCTAAAGCTCAAAGAGGTATTATTTTTATTGATGAAATTGATAAAATTGCTAGAATGGGTGAAAATAGATCTATTACTAGAGATGTTTCAGGTGAAGGTGTTCAACAAGCACTACTAAAAATTATTGAAGGTGCTGTTGTAAATGTTCCACCAAAAGGTGGAAGAAAACATCCAGGTCAAGAAGCACTACAAGTTGATACTACAAATATTTTATTT
>CAKZOX010000091.1 GCA_937138295.1 uncultured Campylobacteraceae bacterium | reverse complement strand
TAGTAGTAGCACTAACAATGCTACTGCTACGGCAATGTGAATCAACATCTAAAGCTAAAGGTGAAGTAACAAGATTACAAAACAATCAAAGTGCCTTAGAAGATACACTATCACACTTTATAGATGAGAACGGTAGACTTACGGCTACCATGAGAGGACTAGTCTATACTATAGATGAACTGGAGGAGAGTTTAGATTACGAAAAGAGTAAACCACCTGTAACAATAATAGAGTACGTTACAGAAGTTAAAGAAGTAATCACCACTGAGACAATCATAGATACGATTGGACAAAGACCAGATGGTACATTCATACACTTATTGCAAATGATAGACTCTGCTAGATTTGATAAGAGTTATAGAAACATAGAAGTTAATGTTCCTGTGTGGATAGATACAACAATTAGTGCAGGGAAAGCAGAGATTAAAATAAGCCAAGGTATTTGGTTGAATGCAAATCTATATCAAGACATCAAAACCAAGGAAGTATTTGTAGAATTAAAAACAGACTATCCAGGCATAACCTTTAATAATGCACAAGGTGTCCTTGTACAGAGGGATGATGCATTCAAAGGGTTTTCCTTCAGTCAAAGAAAACAATTTGGTTTAGGGATTCACCTGGGAGTTGGTTTAACAGGTAATAATATATCTCCTTATGTGGGTGTAGGTGTTCACTACACTCCAAAGTTTCTCCAATGGTAAATAAAATATTGTATGCATGCATACTAATTAGTTGTACAACATCTTGTACAACAATTGCAGTTATTCAAGATCATTCCCTTCAGCATTCTGAGATTTGTTCTTGTTATGGTATTGACTACAAAAAGTATCAGAGTTCAATTGATCCTGAGATGAATTATGCTGAGGATCTTTTTGAGGCTTTTGGTCATCTTCCTCATTGCCCCAAACTGGATCATCCCAGTACAGAAAAATATAGTTGTTGTCCATTATACGAAAATGTTTTGACTAAATAAATATTTACATGAATCATATATCATTCATTAAATTCAAATATAGGTTTTATTGCATGATAAATCATTCAGTAGTTAAACTTGCTTATTTTTGTTTTGTTTTAAAACTTTCATATTATCTGATTGCTGTAATAATTTAGGTTTACCTGTACATTTGATATAGAACTCTTCATCATCTACAGAAGTCTTACCACACTTACAACTAACCATACTCCATCTTTTTTTGGAATCTGTTATGAAAGTATCATTACACAGTTCACACTCCCACAAGCTATATCTTAATTTTTCTTCACTCATATTTGTTTTGTTTTAATCTAAACTTAAATTATAATTTTCTAAGATTCTTCCAATTTCTTCTCTCAATTTTTCAGCAACTTCATATTCTACTTCACTTGCTTGCTCATTATGTTTCAACAATGATACATCATACTTTGTTGTTGACCTTAGCAGCTGGTCTAAGTCCCACATGGCTATTTTCCATTTGTGTCCATCTAATGCAGTTCTAGCATCTTCCACCTCTTCTACTCCATCAAATTCTAAAATAATTTTACTCATCTTTGTTTTGGTTTAAATAAAAAGTATTCCTAAAATAATAGCTATAAAAGCTAGAACTAAAGTTATTAACCCATGGACTAAAGTTATTAGCCCATTTAGTTCATCAAAATTATCTTCATTATCAGGTGGTACTATTTTATTCATTTTTGTTTTGTGTTTCTATTAATCTGTGTTGCACCATCCTTATTAATTGGTGTTTATTTTGTCCCAAATTACGTCAATTTTTGTGACAATTAACCAATATTATTTTATACCCGTTAAGGTTTATTTCTGCTAATATTGGCTATTTTATACCTTATAGGGTATAAGTAAGGTTTATTTTAATTACTTAAAATTCAGGGTAATTAAAAAGGCCGGAGTTACCCGGCCCTTTAATCCCTAAATAGGAAATCCATAATATAACCTTTCAATCCAACACATAGCTACTGAATTTCACAAGATCCACCAGCACATGCTAGTTCACCAGTTAGGTTAGTTTCATCTTTTTCCTCAATCACTTTAGATAAATCAATATCTTTAAGATGCACCAACATCTCCTCATACTTTTCTTTATCTATATCTTGGAAAGGTGCTTGCTTATATGTACCACCATCATAAGGTAACACAGATAAACCATTGTAGAATTCTCTGTTATCCCACATCCATTCACCTGCTGTTTCCCACTCTTCTTCTTTTAAAGAGACAGTAGCAGATACATTGTGAGTATTAGAACCTCCTCTATGACCTGGGGCAATCCATTCTTGAGCAACCTTCTTGATTCTTTCTAATAACTGAAATGGTGATTCAGTTCTCATGATAGCTCCTTCTGGTGCTTTTTGAGGAATAGAAATAACTGCAGTGTCATGAGCTCTAAAGTAATCATCCTCAATTAATTGAGGTATGTTCTCTGCAAGGTAAGAGTAAATTGCCTCATTCTTACCAACTCTTAATGTACGGATATAATAGTCATTATGCCAAGCATGTATTCCTGAACTAGTACCTAATGTTAGTGATGTAGTCCCTGCAGGTTTTACAGTAGTTGTTCTAGCTGATTTATTAATACCAATCAATTTAGCAACTCTTGCATTTTCTTTTTTAACATGATTAGCAGCCTCAGTCATATTATATCCTAATACTGCACCTGAACCAATACCTGTCATTGATACACCAATTAAAGCATCTTTCTCTGTTGTTTCTTTCCAGATATCTCTTAGATAATGGAAGTCAGTAAATCCTGCTTGTAACGTACCAATAAATGCAGCAGCCTTAACTCTAGCATTAAGATCTTCCTGGGACTCAATATCACTAGCATTTACTTCACATAAATTACAAAATTGATACGGACGTAATGCAATCTCACAACAAGGATTAGTTCCCCAATCTTTGTCATTATTAAAGTATATTCCTGGTTCTCCAGCTCCACTTGCTTCTACAC
>CAKZOX010000090.1 GCA_937138295.1 uncultured Campylobacteraceae bacterium | reverse complement strand
AGAATTCTAGTTTTAAATCAAACCTTCTTAAACTTGCTTTATCTAAGTTATCCATCAAATTTGTTGTTGCAATAAATATCCCATCATAACTTTCCATTTGAACAAGCATCTCATTTACTTGTGTAACTTCCCATGATTTAGAAGCATTTTCCCTACTGCTTAAAAAACTATCAACTTCGTCAAAAACTAAAATTCCACCCTCTTCTTTTGCTTCTTTAAATGCATTTGCGATATTTTTTTCTGTACCACCAAGCCACATGGACATTAAATCACTTCCTTTTTTCAATATCAAAGGTTTATCCAAAAAATCTGCAATATATTTTCCATAAGCACTTTTTCCAGTACCTGCTGGTCCATACAGACAAATTCTAGCATTTGGATTTTCTTTTATTCCAAAAGCTAAACTATTTAAATCAATATCACAATTGATATATGATGGATTATATGTTTTTGGTAGTTTTATAAAACTATCCTCTTTTTTTATATCATGTCCTTGAGCTTTTAAGGTATTTTGAATAATCATTTCAAAAGCTTTATCTTTATCTTTTGTATTTATATTTGAGACTACTTTTGCCGCCCTACTAACCAAAGCTGGGGCTATTTTTTCATTTTTGGATAAAGTGGATATTGTGTTTTCACCTATAAGATTTTGGCTATATTTGTTTATAATATCTTTTCTTTTTGATTTAAGAGGAATAGGAACTTCAATTGCTAAATCAAATCTTCTAATTATGGCATCATCAATACTATTTACATTATTTGTAATCCATATTGTTGGAACTTCATTATTTTCTAAAGTTCTATTAATCCACGCTTTATTTTTCTGTCTTCTATCAAAAAAATCATTTGAATTAAAGATATCCTCAACCTCATCAAACATTATTAATGCATTTTTATTTGATAAAAGAGATTGAGCAAATTTAAAAGCTCTTAAACGGTTATTTCCCTCAATTGGCTCATCATCTTCATCACAATATGAGATTTCATAAAGTAGTGATTTTATTTCATCTGAGATTACTTTTGCTAATTCAGTTTTACCAGTTCCTGGAATACCATATAAAAGTACATTTACTCCTTTTGTGCCAAATTTTATTGCATTGTTTAAATATGGAATTAAAATATTTAAATCACTATTTATATGTTCAAAGTCATTTATACAAAGTTCTGTTTTATCACACTTGTAAATAACCTCTTTTAAAATTGCCTCAATATCTTCATTGAAAGTTAACATATTTTGAGGAAATAAACTTGTTATAAACTCTAAATTATCTTTTAAACTACCACTGTATTTTGTACTTAGTGTTAAAAGTGATGATTTTATAAGTCTTGATTTTGAAGAGAATATTCTATTTATCTCTTTTTGAGGAATATCTAAGATAATTGATAATACTCTTTTAGTTTGTCCAAAATTTAGATTTCTTCCCAAAAAATCAATACATTCATCTAAAATATCATACTGATTTAATAAAATTCCAAACTCTAATATATTCACTTCATAAGTATCAAGTTCAGCTATATTTGCAATATTTTTAAGATTTGTTTTTAAGATTTTTAAGCTTGTAAATCTTTTTCTTTTTTCTAAAATTTGAAGTTTCGTTCTTAAAAAATTTACTTTATGATCTCTTGATATTTCATCATTATTAAGAAAATTACCAAGTCCTAAAAACAAAGCTAGATTTTCTTCTCTTATCTCTCCATCTTTATCAATAAAATCATTGATAGTATTTAATTTAAAAAATACTCTTAACATCCAAAGTGAAAACTTATCAACTAACTCTTTATCAGCATAATTTTCGATATCAAAACTTAAAATATTTGTAGAACTTCTTCTCATTATAAATCCTTTATTTAACTTATAATGAGATTTTACTGTTTCAAGTGGACAAGTTAGTGTCTTATTGTTTTTTTTCTATGGGTTTATGGACTTTAAATTTAAAGCTAAATAGAAATAGTAAACTCTGCACCAAAATAATCTCTATTATCATACTTATACCCTACATTACTAGCTTTTATAGTTCCTTTTAACTGTTTTGTAATAATTTGGTGTGCCATATAAAGACCAATACCTGTTCCTTGAGATTGATGTTTTGTTGTAAAGTATGGATCAAATATTTTTTCAATAAACTCTTCTTTAATACCTTCTGCATTATCTTTAATAGATATATGTACTTTTGAATTTTCTTTTTTAACTTTGATAAGTAATAATCTTCTCTCATCAGTATTTTTATTTTTTAAAACATCTAAGGCATTATTATAAATATTTATTAATGCTTGAATTAAAAGGTTTTTGTTTCCTAATATAAAAATCTCTTCATCAACATCGTGATAAAGTTCTACAAAGTTAATTTTAAAAGCATCTCTTGTTAGATTTTCTACTTTTTCAATAGCTTTTGCTACATTAAACTCTTTGACAATAGATAAATCTTCTATGAAAAAACCTCTAAAATCTTCAATAGTTTTAGAAAGATATTGTGCTTGTTCGTTGATTTTACCTAATGAAGTAATTATTTCTACTTTTGAAATAGAATCCATATCAAGCTGTAATTGCATTCCTGTAGCTGCTGTAGAGATTACAGATAAAGGTTGTCTCCATTGATGGGCAATATTTCCTATCATTTCACCTATTGCAGAGGTTCTTGATTGTTGAAAAATCATTTTTTCTTGATGTTTCATAATTGATATATCGGAAAAAATTCCTATATAACCATCAATATTTCCATTACTATCTTTAACAGCATTTATGGCTAAATAAGATTCAAATAACTCACCATTTTTTCTTTTATTGGTAATCTCTCCTTGCCAAAATCCTTTTATTTCAATACTTTCCCACATTTGTTTAAAAAACTCATCTTCATAAAGAAAAGATTTTAGGATTGATGGTTTTTTGCCAACTATTTCTTTTAAACTATATCCAGTTGTATTTATAAAAGATTTATTTACATTAATAATTTCATTATTTAAATTAGTAATCATAATACTATCATGTGTATTTTCAAACACTGTTAAAGCTTGTTTCATCTGCTTTTCAATAACTTTTCTTTGTGTTATATCTTGTATAGTTCCAAATAATCTATAAGGATTATCATTTTTATCAAACTTTATCACTCCAAGTCCATGAACCCATTTAATCATATTTGTTTTAAAATCTCTTACTCTATACTCTTTATCAAAATCCTCTTTATCCTTTATTAAAGGTTTTATTATAATCTTGAGGTAAACCAAATATTTCATCTAATACAAGTGAAGATGTAAAACTATTATTTGCAATATCAAAATCATAGTTTCCTAATTTGGCTATTTTTTGTGCATCTAAAAGCTCTTTTTCTTTTATCTTATAATCTGTAACATCTTGAATAATACCTGTCATGCTTATAACTATATCATTTTTAATAATTGGTTTCCCGATAGCAAAAATTGTTCTAATCTCATCATCTTTTACTATTCTATATTCAAAATTAATTGATACTTTTTCTAACAAGCACTTACTTAATTGTTGTCTATGTAGTTCTAAATCATCTTCAAAAATTATTTTTTCAAACATATCTAGCTTAATATTACTATTTCTTTCTATTCCTAATATATCATATGTTATGTCTGACCATATTGAAATATCATTTATAGGGTCCCATTCCCAAATTCCAAGTGTTGCTATATCTATTGCATTATCTAAATTATTTTTTAAAGTAATTAATTTTTCTTTTTGTTCTTCTAATCTTTTTTCATTCTCTTTTTTTGATTGAATATCTGTGTGCGTTCCTACTAAGCGAATTGGATTATTATTTTTATCAACTTCAACTACTTTTGAACGAGAAAGAATCCATTTATATGTGCCATCTTTACATCGCATTCTAAACTCTGCTGTAATATTAGATATTTCACCATTAGCTAATTGTAAGCAATTACAAGAATTATATTTATTACTGTCAGACATCATTACGGGTCATGAAAGTGGTGTGACTATTGAAGAGCACATTGGTAACCTTTTAAAAAGTTCAAACAAAACACTCTGTACAGCAGAGAGTATGACAGGAGGTAAAATTGCCTCAACAATAGTTTCAGTTCCAGGATCTTCAGCTTATTTTAAAGGAGGTGTTATTGCTTACAGCTCAAAAATAAAACAGGAGTTGCTTGGTGTTTCTCCCGAAACTATAAAAAATCACTCTGTAGTAAGTTCCGAAGTTGTTCAAGAAATGGCAATTTCAGCAAGAAAAACAACAAAATCAGATTATGCTATTGCTGTAAGCGGAAATGCAGGTCCAACATCAGACAATACTTCATCTGCAGTTGGTGTTGTTTTTATTGCCATAGCCTCAGATAAAGGGGTTGTTGTCGAAGAGTTTAATTTTGGACATCCTAGAGAAAAAGTTATCAATAGAAGCGTAAATAAATCATTACAAATGCTACAACAAGAAATTCTAAAAAAATAAGCAAAATTGTTTTTGTAGGATTTTAAAAAAATTGTAGATTTGCACCTCGTTTAAAGAAAAGAAATTAAAACTGTAAGAAGATGTCTAGAGTTTGTGAATTAACAGGAAAAAAAGCCATGGTAGGAAACAATGTTTCTCATGCCTTGAATAGAACGAAAAGAAAGTTTAACGCTAATCTAATGACTAAGCGTTTTTACATTCCAGAAGAAGACAAGTGGGTTACATTAAAAGTTTCTGCTTCTGCGTTAAAAAATATTAATAAAAAAGGAATTTCTGCAGTTATTAAAGAGGCAAGAGAGAAAGGTTTCTTAACTAAGTAAATTTCTAGAAAATTATAGAAAGATGGCAAAAAAAGGAAACAGAGTTCAAGTAATTTTAGAATGTACAGAACACAAAGCATCTGGAAAACCAGGTACTTCTAGATATATCACAACAAAGAATAAAAAAAATACTCCAGATAGAATTGAAATTAAAAAATTCAATCCTATTTTGAAGAAAGTGACAGTTCATAAAGAAAT
>CAKZOX010000089.1 GCA_937138295.1 uncultured Campylobacteraceae bacterium | reverse complement strand
CCTTTTATAACACTCTTTTCATCAGTATTTTATATAATCTATTTAGCAAATGGGTATTTTGAAGAGAGAAAGTTTATGGGTAGAAAATCTAGACCAACAAATATATTAGCTGGTCGTTGATTTAGATATTTAATCTATAACCTGTTCCTTGGACATTTTTTAAAATATCTTTTGGTAGTTTTTTTCTTAAGTTTTTGATAAATAGTCTTAATGCATTTTGAGTCATTATTGAAGTATCTTCCCATAAAATATTTTCTATCTCTTCATAGCTTATAATTCTTCCTTTTACTATTAGCATCATTAAAAAAGTATTCTCTTTTTTTGTAAGTAAAAACTCCTCTTCAGGACCTTTTACTAAAGCTTTACTCTCATCATAAATCCATGATGGAACTAAGTTAAAAACGGTACTATTTTCATAACTATCAATAAATGCTGTTAATGCAGTTGTTAGTTTCTCTTCTGTAATTGGTTTTACAATATATTTTACTAAATGAAGCTCTGTTGCATCAAGTAAGTAGTCTAAGTCAGTATGTGCTGAGGTTATTATAACTCTAACTTTTGGATTAGTCTCTCTAATTTTTTTAACCAACTCTAAGCCTGTCATTTTAGGCATTTTAATATCAGTGATTATTAAATCAGGTTTTTTTTCACAATATATTTTATATGCTTCTTCCCCATCTTTTGCTAAATATATCTCTTTGAACATACAATCAAGTATTTCATGTATATTATTTTGAATACCCGCTTCATCTTCTGCATATAAAAGAGTAAAGCCTCTTAGTTGGTTTATTAAATTATGGTTCATACTCTACCTTGTAATAAAAGATATGATAAAATAATATAATTTTCAAGCCCTTGGAGTTGATTTGCAGTTAGTAACCGAAAAAAACATATCCCGAATAATCATATTTATTTTTATTGTTATTATGACAACAATGATTTCGTTTATATCATATTTTTATGTAAAAAATACTTATTCAGATTTTGATTTAGAACTAAATAAGTTTGTGAATGATTATTATTCACATCAAAAAGCTTTACTAAAAAAGCAAATAGATGTTGTAACAGATATAATCAAATATAATGCCACAAAAGAGGGTATTAGTGAGGAAGAGTTAAAGTCAGAAGCCATAAGACTTTTAAATAATATCTCTTTTGAAAGAAGTAGAAGTAATTATATATTTGTGTATGAGATATTGGATTTTCAAGGTGGAAGTAATTTTGCTAAGTTATTAGTAAATCCAAATAGACTTGATTTGGTTGGAAAAATTATTTCTACAAACTATACAGATGCAAATGGAAAAAAATTTAGGGAAGAGTTTTTAAAAGATATAAGAGAAAAGGGTGAATCTTTTACAAAATATGCATATAATAAATTTTCTTCAAATGAAACAAATCAAAAACTCTCTTATTTTAAGTTATATCCAAACTGGAATTGGGTTATTTGTGTTGGGGTTTATATTGATGATATTGAAAAAGATATAAATATAAAAAAAGATGGTTTAAAAAGAAAACTAAGAACACAAATAATTCAAACTGTATTTTTATTTTTACTATTTTTATCTATTGGAATAGTTTTATCAATACTTTTAAGTGAAAGAATAGATGACTTTTTTAAAGATTATCGAGAAAAAGTAAAAGCAAAATCTGATGCTTTAATTGAATTAAATGAAACCTTAGAAAAAAGAGTTTTAGATGAATTAGAAAAAAATAGAGAACAAGAGCAGTTATTAGTCCAAAAATCTAAATTTATTGCTTTAGGTGAAATGATATCAAATATTGCTCACCAATGGAGGCAGCCTTTGTCTGAACTATCATCTATTTTAATGGCTATTAAATTTAGACATAAAATGGGAAAACTAGATATTGATTCAATGGAAAAAAAATCAAAAGAGGCGGAAGTTGTTATTAATTATATGTCCCATACTATTGATGATTTTAGAAACTTTTTTATGCCAAAAAAAGATAAACAAGAGTTTTTTGTGTGCGAAGCTGTAGAATCAGTAATGACAATCATCTCATCTGCTTTAAAATATAATAATATTGAAATAAAAATAGATATAAATAAAGATATAAAACTCACTACTTATTTAAATGAGTTTGAACAAGTTATTTTAAATATAATTTCAAATGCAAAAGATATTTTGATTCAAAATAGTGTTAAAAATCCACTAATAATTATCTCTTGTGAAGAGCAAGAGGAGTTTATTGTTTTATATATTGAAGATAATGGTGGAGGTATTACAACAACTCCAAAAAGTAAAATCTTCGAACCATATTTTACAACAAAAAGTGATAGTGATGGTACAGGAATAGGACTTTATATGTCTAAGATTATTGTTGATAAAAATATGAAAGGAAAACTAAGAGCTAGAAATACAAAAGATGGCGCTAAGTTTATTATTGTGATTCCTAAAGTAGCTTTACATAAAGATAATTTATCAATATAATATGTTTTTATTTTTCAAGATTAAGAAAAAAATATTAAGAAAGGATCCAAATCAATGATAGGCAATAGTTTTTTTAATAAAGAACAATCAAATATAATAAAAGAACTACCTATAAATATTGCTATTTGTGATAATGAAATGAAATACCTTTCTTACAGTAATAAGTTTCTTGAAGATTATAATTTTGATAAAAATATAGATTTAATAGGAAAAAGTCATTATGAGGTTTTTCCAGAGATTACTGAATTTTGGAAAAATTTTCATCGTCGTGCTTTAGCTGGAGAAACTCTTTCAAAAGATAATGATAAATTTGAAAGAGTTGATGGCTCAATACAATATATTAGCTGGGAAATAAAACCTTGGTATAAAGAAAACAATACTATAGGTGGAATTGTTTTAACAACAATTGAGAGTAGTAATAAGCTTAAAACAGAACAACTTGAGCAAGAAGTTGAAAAAAAGAGTGATGAATTAGAGAACTCTTTAGACCTATTAAATAAAGCATTTAGTGTAACTGATGATGGAATTTGGGATTGGAATTTAGAAAAAAATATAGTTTATTTTTCACCTAGATGGAAAACAATGCTTGGATATAATGAGGATGAAATAAAGAATGATTTTTTAGGATGGGAAAACCTTCTTCATCCAGATGATTTAGAATTACATAATAGTTCAGCAAATAGTATAACTAGAGTAATCGAGGGTGTAGCAAGAGTTACACCAAATGTAACGAGATAATGGCAACCACAGTAACTATAACTCCTAGCACAACTTCTATAAATGCCACTGCTCAGACTACAACCCTCACTATTTCTTCTGCAATAGCCTCGTCTCTCAATGACGCCTCTAGTGTAACATTTACAAGTCCTGTAGGGACTCTTGGAGGGCAAACTACTGTAGAAGGTGCACTCAATTTTTTAGCAAATCAGTTTTATGTTGCTACAACGGCTCCAAGCGCTAATACAACAAATTTAGCAGAAGGAGATTTATTTTATGATACTGACGACAATCAGTTAAAGGTTTATCGAGATGTCGATGGCTCAGCTACTTTTGTTCCTATAATGATAGGTAACGACTCAGCAGATTCTGACACGATAGACGCAGGAGCTTTTTAATAGCTCAATAGGACAAAAACATGGCACAAACAATTAAAATTAAAAGAAGTAGCAGTTCCGCCACGCCAACTTCATTAAGTGCTGGTGAATTAGCGTATTCTTCTAATTCGCAGAAGCTATTTATTGGAGCTCCATCTGATGGAACAGTTACAACAATAGGCGGCGACTTATATGTCGCTATGCTTGAC
>CAKZOX010000088.1 GCA_937138295.1 uncultured Campylobacteraceae bacterium | reverse complement strand
CCAGCCATTAACATAGCAGCAAATGCTAAGTAAGGACAAGCAGTTGAATCTGGGAATCTCATTTCAATTCTAGTTGCCATTTCACCAGCACCATAAGGAATTCTACAAGAAGCAGATCTGTTTTGAGAAGAGTAAGTTAAAATTGAAGGTGCTTCAAATCCTGGAACTAATCTTTTGTAAGAGTTAGTTGATGCATTAGTGAATGCTGCAACAGCTCTAGCATGTTTAAATACTCCACCAATATAATGTCTAGCAGTTTCAGATAAGTTACCATATTCACCTTCAGAATAGAATAAGTTTTTACCATCTTTCCAGATTGATTGGTGAACGTGCATACCATTTCCATTATCACCATATAATGGTTTTGGAATAAATGTACAAGACTTACCGTTTAAGTGTGCAACCATTTTACATACATATTTATATTTTTGTACGTTATCAGCAGCTTCAACTAAAGTACCGAATTTAATACCAATTTCACCTTGTGCTTGTGCAACTTCATGGTGTCCTAAAGATACTTCTAATCCAACTTGCTCAAGAACTAACATCATTTCAGCTCTTAAATCTACCATTGAATCTGTTGGTTGAACTGGGAAATAACCACCTTTTGTTCTTGGTCTGTGACCCATGTTACCAAATTCACTATCAGCAGAATCTGCCCAACAACCTTCATCAGAATCAACTTTATAGTAAGACTCATTGATTTCATCAATAATTTTAACATCATCAAAAATAAAGAATTCATTCTCAGGTCCGAAGAATGCTGTATCACCAATTCCAGACTCAGAAAGGTAAGTTAATGCTTTTTTAGCAATTGATCTTGGACATTTTTCATACATTTGACCTTTGTAGATATCGTATACATCACAGAATACAATAACTGTAGAATCAGCAGTAAATGGATCCATAAATGCAGTTTCTACATCTGGTTTTAAAATCATATCTGATTTATTAATTGGTTGCCATGCATCAACAGATGAACCATCAAACGGCATACCGTTTTCTAACATTTTTTCATCAATAGCACTTAACATATAAGTTAAATGATGCCACATACCTTTCATATCTGTAAATCTTAAATCTACAAATTTTACTTCATTTTCTTCACAGTATTTAAAAAACTCTTCAGTATTGTTAACAAACTTACCCATAGTTTTTATCTCCTCAAATTTATATTTGGTATAATTCTATCAAAATTAAAATTAACTAAGCTAAATATTTTGTATATTTTTTATACAAATGTATAAAGATAGTATAATTCTTCCCATTAATATAGTTAAAAAGTAACCATATCCCTATCTCGGTTATCAAAATATATACATTTTTCATAACCAATACCCTTGGCAAAACTAGTCACTTCTTCATATTTATAACCAACTTGTGCAACACTATGAGCATCAGAACCAAATGTAATTGGTATTTCTAACTCAAATGCTAACTCTAATAATTCTTTTGAAGGGTATTGTTCTTCAACTGGTTTTCTTAAACCTGCTGGATTGATTTCTAAAACCATATTAGATTTTTTTATAGCTTTTAATGCATTTTGAGCAATTAATCTTACATCTTTTTTTGGCAAGAATTTAAATACTTTTATTAGATCTAAATGTCCTACTACATCAAATATTCCCAATTTAGCCATAGCTTCAATAGCATCAAAATATTCTTGCCAAATTGTATCAATATCTTTTGATTCATATACACTTATATATTCAGGATTATCAAAACCCCACATATCATTTTTATTTTTTAAAAAGTGTACAGAACCAATAAAATAATCAACTTTACTTTTCATAACTTCATCACTTATAAAGCCATCTAAATAGTCAACTTCATAAGCTAATAAGACTTTTATTTTATCTTCATATTTTTCTTTTGCTTCTAAAACCATTTTCTCATAAGAAGCTTTTTCTTCAAAAGTCATTCTATACTTTGGATCATAATTCATTGGAGCGTGATCAGAAAATCCATAAACATCAATTCCTAGTTCAATTGCTCTTAGAAGATACTCATCAATTGTTCCTGTTGCATGATTACATAATGTTGTATGATTGTGTAAATCTACTCTCATAATTTTCTCTTTAATTTAAGATTCCAGCACCATTTAACTTGGTACTTCTATCTTCTGCATAAACTCTTTGGCCATCTTTAATATCATATTTCCATATAGGTGCATTTGCTTTAAAGTCTTCTACAAATTCATCTATCATTTCTAAAGCAACTCTTCTTTTTGGAGAATAAACAGCTGCTATATATGAACTTTGATGATTTAAAACATCACCTTTAGAATGAGCCATTAAAACAAGTGCATTGTTTTGTTTAGCTTTTTCTTGCCATTTTGAAAACCATTGTTCTAAAATGGGTAAATATATATCAAAAGATAAACCTTCGATATTATCTTCATCTCTAACAACACCTACAAAAGTTAGCATAGCACCATAATTGGAAGTTTTATATTCATCATGCCATCTATTTGTAATTTCATTTACATATAATGGTCCATCTACTATTTCTAATTTAGACATATTATCCACCACATACAGGAGGTAATAATGAAACTTTGTCTCCACTTTCTAAAGATATGTTTTTGTCACTAATTAAAGTATCATTTACAGCAACTGCACATTTATCTAACCACGAAGAAATATCTTCATCTGCTTTTAACACTTCACTTAATTGAGCTAAACTTTTAACATCTAATTGCATAGTTTTTTTATTAATAGGCCCTAAAAATTCTACTGATACCACATTTAAACCCTTATTTACATTTTTTGGATATTATACCAAAATTAATTTTATTTCAAATTTGAAAGAAGTTTTATGGTTTTTGGAAAAATAGATTTTATAAATTTACTCCCATTTCATATATATTTGAAAAAATATATTCAATCAAGTCAAATTAAATCAATAATTGAACACAATAAGTCTTATCCTTCTAATATAAATAAAAAGTTTTTAAAAAATCAAGTAAATAGTGCTTTTATATCATCAATAGCTTCATATAAAAAAAGATCATTAAATTTAGGTATTGTTGCAAAAAATGAAGTTGATTCTGTACTTTTAATTCCAGGTTCAAAAAAAGATGATTACCAATCTCAAACTTCAAATGCATTAGCAAAAGTTTTAAATCTTGAAGGTGAAGTTATTATTGGAGATAAAGCATTAAAATATTTTTATGAAAATAAAAATACAGAGTTTATAGATTTAGCTAAAACTTGGAAAGATAAATACAACTTACCATTTGTATTTGCACTACTTTGTTTTAATAAAGATGGTAAAAAATTAAAAAAAATTGTAAGTAAATTTAAAAAAGAAAAAATTAAAATCCCTAGATATATTTTAAATCAATATTCAAAAAAATCAAATATAAGTGAAGCTCATATTCTTGAGTATTTAAAAAAAATTGATTATGAAATATCTTTTAAAGAAAGAAAATCTTTAAAACTATTTTTTAGGTTATGTAAACAGAAAGGACTTTTATAAGTGGATGTAATTGATAGTGCAATATTAGCAGTAATTGAAGGAATAACAGAATTTTTACCCATTTCTTCAACTGGACACCTAATAGTTGCAAGTGAGTTTTTAGGCTTAGAACAAACTAATGTAAATAAAGCCTATGAAGTTATTATACAGTTTGCAGCTATCTTAGCTGTTATTTTAAATTATCCTTCTAAATTTACTTTTAAGCATATTGATTTATGGACAAAAGTATTTATAGCATTTTTACCAATTGCAGCTATTGGATTTATTTTCTCAGATTATGTAAAAGCGATGTTTTCAATACAAATAGTTGCTTGGATGTTTATAATAGGTGGAGTTGTATTC
The DNA here is from genome assembly GCA_937138295.1 of uncultured Campylobacteraceae bacterium. Lineage (GTDB taxonomy): Bacteria > Campylobacterota > Campylobacteria > Campylobacterales > Arcobacteraceae > JALRJW01. The sequence goes on along the minus strand of CAKZOX010000088.1, from coordinate 751 downwards.
TTAATAGTTGAAAAATTCTATAAAGAAGAAGAAAAACATACTTGTGATGTTGAAGACGTAACATATAAACAATCGGTTTATATAGGTTTAGCTCAAATTTTTGCGCTAATTCCAGGAACTAGTAGAGCAGGTTCTAGTATTATTGGTGGAATATTAGCAGGTTTAAATAGAAAAACTAGTACTGAATTTTCATTTCTTTTAGCTTTTCCAGTGATGTGTGCTACCACAGCATATGATTTATTAAAACATTATAATGAATTACTTCATCCAGATAATTTGTTAAACTTAGCAGTAGGTTTTGTAGTTGCATTCATAGTAGCTTATTTAACTATAAAACTGTTTTTAAAGTTTTTAGAAAACTTTACTTTTGTAGCATTTGGTGTTTATAGAATTATATTTGGTGTAGCTTTATTATCAATTTTCTAAAATAGTTTTTACTATTTTAGATGCTCCATCTTTATGAATACTAACTTTTAAACCTGTACTAATTTTTTCAATATCACAGTTTAAAACTTCCAATAAATCTTCTTTTTTTAATTCATCTTCTTTTTTTAAAAAACATAAGTTTTTATCTAATAAATTCTTTGCATTATAGTATTGATGATTTGCTGCTGCATATTTATAAGGAATGAAAAGTGCAGGTAAGTTATTTGCTGCTAATTCCCACAAAGTTGAAGCCCCTGCTCTACTCACACAAAAATCACATTCATTCATTTTTGAAATGAAATCTTTTGTAAAATCAAATACATCA
>CAKZOX010000087.1 GCA_937138295.1 uncultured Campylobacteraceae bacterium | reverse complement strand
AACGAGAGTGTTCTGAAAGGGGATGTTTATATAGAACACCAAACAGGATATCCAGGTCACGCGCCAACTCCTCGCGCGTAATATCGTTTTCACGAATCAGCAGCTGTGCAACTGGCCAAAATGCTTTTGGTAATTTAACCCCAGCAGTATTTGTGGAACCATCAGAAGTTTATTTATTTCTTGAAACTGGTAATGCAGATTCATTACAGACTTTCTATACTGATTCTGACCAAGTTACTAAAGATAATATGCCAGAATTATTTGGTGAAATTCAATTTATCATAGGACAATATAGAGATAATGTACAAAGAGATGAGGTTAAAGAAGAGGAGGCTGAAGAAGCTAGTACAAATGTTGATGAAAATCTTGAGACACTGTTTGAAGGGGTAGATATTGATAATGCTCCTAGTAATAAAACACAAACAAGTAAGAAACAAGAAAATCCAGAGGTTAAAAAGCTATTGGAAAAAATGCATAGAGCTTATAATGCTAGTCAAGTACAAGTAGGAAAGGCTCCCGTTAAATTTGAAACTTTTATACAAGGAAAACAAGCTAGAACTATTACTGGTGTATATGAAAATTTAAAGAAAATGTGGTGGAATGATGTATTAGCAAAAATGCCTGATGCAACTGCAGCCAATGAAATGTACAAAAATGATGAAGGTTTTATATCTTGGTTAAAAACTCAAGAGGAGCAACCTACTGTATACAATGCCCTTAACCAAGCAGGATTAGATTTTAGTGATTTTTATGAAGTTGAAGGTGAGGCTGCTGAAGAATTAACAGAAGACCAAATAAATGAAATAGTTGATAATGAAAAACTTGGAGGTCCTCTTCTTAATCTTAAAGGAAAAACTTATTTAGGAAAGACATATGCAATAATAGTAATCAAAAGATTAGAGGACAATAAAGCAATTAAAACATATAAAGTTGTAAGAAAAGATGGTAAACCTCTTTCTGATGATCTTATAAAAAAGTATGATATTAAATTGGAAGGGATTACTTTAGAAAAAAAGTCAGCTATTGAATTATATGATAAACTTGAAGCAGTAAATACTGGAGATACTTTTGAGTTTGGTGGTTTAACATTATCATATGGTGCTACAGTTACAGATAGTAAAGGTAACAAGTATGTTGTAGTAAGTAATGCAGAAATGGTTGGTAAGAACAACAATATAATGCTTGTTCCAGAAGACATTTTTAAATCAGGCAACAAAGATAAAATTAAAAAAGCTAAGAGTAAGTATTATACTGCAAAAGAGATTGAAGCTTTTAAAGCAGAAGAGTTTAACTTTAATATATTACCTAATAATGTAACTAAGCTTAGATCTGATGAACCACTTAAGGCACAACCTTATGAAAACAGAGAACAGAAAGAATCCAGAGAGTCTGCTCAAGAAAGAATGGATGCTATATTTGGTGTTCTTACTGAAGAAGAAATTAATCAATTAGAAATAGTTGTTACAGAAAATGAAGGTGGTGGTGTAGTAGGAGAGGATATGCAGTATGAGGGTAAAGAAGCAAACCCATACATAAAAAGACGTACACAACCATATAGTATAGCTGTAAGAATAACTGATCCAAACTTACTACAAACAATAAATAAAAAGTTAGAAGCTGAAGGAATTCCATTAATGACAGTAGAGTCTAATGGGGTTATAGCATTCTTACCAAACTATGATACAGTTATTGAAATAGATGGTCAAGTAATTGATCCAAGATTTATAACAATTGATCAAGTTAAAAATACATTCTTTAAGGTTAGCAATATTACAGACCAGCAGTTTGTAAATAACATCCAACAAAATTATGGGATGGCAGCTGCTTTCTTAAGTTTTATTGAAAAAAATAAGAAGAAAGGAGAACCATTATCATTAAAACTTAGTGAATTAGAAGGATATAGTTTAAAAGCAAATTCTATATTTAATCCATCAAGCACTCCTAGAAAAGCAACAGAGTTAAAATATAATACTGTAGATGGTAACATTGTAATTTTTGATAACAGGGTTAAGATAATTGATGGTAAAGTAACAGGTAGACAAAAAGAATTTATTACAGATGTTTCAAATCCTCAAGCCAAAGGAGTCTTAAGAGAAAAGGTAAGACAAGAGATGGGGGAAGTTATGTATGAACAAGCAAGAAATGCTGGTGCATATGTGTTGGTTATCAAAAACTCATTAGGTGAATATACTTATACGGATTTAAAAGCTGCTAAATTAGATGATGCAGCACGTACTGAGTTATTCATGACCTTGTATAATAGAGCTGTAAAAACAATAAATGAGAACCGTAATGTAGAAGGAGAGAACTATGCAAAAGCTGAGGTAAAAGATTCTTCTTTTAATGTTGAATGGAATGAAAAGTTTCAACAAGGTTTTTATATTTCTTTAAATCCTGGTTATACTATGGATATTAAAGTAAATCTTGCTGGTAGGATTGAAATACAAGTATTTGATAATATATCTAACACTAAATTATTATTAAATGACAAGGGTCAAGGTAAGCCTATTGTTGTTACGGAAGACCAAATAATAAAAAAATACACTGAAAAGGATGTTGAGAAGGGTGTTCTAGAACAAGAAATAATAAAAGCTATTAACAGTGACGAAAGATTAAAAAAAGCTTTACCTGCTGAATTTAATGAAAATAACTTTAGAAAGTCTTTTGCCACAGATACATTAGCACAAGAGATCATTAATACTACAGAGACAACATTAGATCCTAGAGTAAGGTTTAACTACAAACTGAGAGTTAATGCACCTGCTGATATGACTCAAGCTGCAGTAGATGTGCCTGCACAAACAACAACTAGTGCTGATCAAAAGGTTGATGATTCAGATCAAAATCTTGCTGATAAACTTAGTGAGATATCAGAAAATAGTGAAGAGATAGAAAAACAGTCTAATCATTCTGCACGTATTGCTGAGTTAAAAAACTTAATAGAGTTAAGAAAGAAAGAGATAATTACAGAGTTTCAAAAACTTTCTAGTACAGAGAAAAAAAATAATCCATTAGGAACAACAATAGCTAATGATTCAACCATTAAAGGTTTTCAGTCTGAATTAGATCAACTAAATAGACTAGCTAACAAGATTGTAGACCCAGCTATGACATACAATGACATAGTTGATATAGATGCTTTTAAAGAATGGGCTAAGATTAACTTACCAGACTTCATAAGTGTTAAAGATATCCAAGTACTAGGTAATAACTTGTTGAGAGGTGGTGTAAGAGTTGGTGCATTTGGACTAGCCCTTAATAGTATTGCAGGTGGTTTAGATGTAGAAGGTACTATATACACAGGTGCAAACAATCCATTTAAATATCATGAAGCATTCCATGCTGTATTCAGATTACTATTAACTGATGAGCAAATTGATAAGTACACAGGATTAGCTAAGAAAGAAGTAAGAGCATTATTACGTTCTGAAAAAGGTTATGAAGTATTACCTGGTGTATTTACAAACTCTTTAGCAGAAGCAAGAGAGATATTAAGAAACTCAGCAGAAGATTATGCTGAGATGTCTGACTCAAGAATAGAGCAAGAGCTATATGAGGAGTACATGGCAAATGAGTTTGAATTATTTAAGAAGAATAGAAAAAGTAGTAAGACAGATTCTACAATTAAATCTTTCTTTAACAAGGTTCTTGAATGGATTAAATCTTTCTTTACTTCTTACAGTAAGAATGAACTTACTAAGTTATATGAAAACATAGATGCTGGTAAATTCAAATCTAGTGAAGCAGTAGTTAATAACTTTACAAACAGTCACGTCAAAGGTGTTACAGTAGCCAATGCATTAATACCATATGAAAGAATAGAGGGTTCTAGAACAGAAGGTTTCTTATTCTTAGATGGTAACCAATCTAGACAATTAGTAAATAATGCATCTGCTATTTATGTAAACAGACTACAAACTAAACCTCTTGAAGGTAAAAGCAGAAAAGACATTTTAGATGGTGTAATTGATGACTTTGCAAACTTATACAGCACATCAAATTCTGTAAACTATGATTTAACTACTGAACAGTTCATGGAGCTTCTTAAGTATGAAGAAGCATTTAGAAACTACAGAGATAAAATTGCTGAAGCTGTTTCAACAAATCTTGAATTAGTAGATGTAAGTATTGATGAAAAACAATTTACTGAAGAAGAAATAGAAGATGAACAAGGGTTAAGAAATACTCAAGAGTGGGATAAAGATGCCTCATTAACTGGTGGATTTTCATCACTATCTTCTAAACTTAGAAAGTACATAATGACTACAACGTTACCTGTATCACAAACAGATGCAGGATCTAATATATTTGGACACACTGAATTAACTAAAGGTGAACCTTTAATCAATGCCGTAGACTTTTCTGCAGCATATAATGGTTTATTAAAAGCAACAGCTAATACAACAGATGCAAATGTAATGTTGCAGAAAATGTATTTGTTTGCTCAAAATAATCCAGAGACAGAAGCAGTTGTTATTAAGTTCTTTACAGATATAGGAATATTAAAATCAGAAATAGATGTAGATCCTAGTACACAGCTAGATAATCTTATGTCTAACATCATTGATTTAAAAGGTGAAGTTACTAGACCATTATTCTTTAATGCAATGATTAAAGGATTCCAAAACTTTAGAATTGATTACTTATTTATTCATAGGAATATAGCTGATGGTACTGTATATACATATTCTGCAGCACTTAGAGATGATGCTAATAGTCAAATTGATATATGGGCACAACACTATTCAGATATATTCTCAACCAAGTTAGAAAAAGATCCTAAAGCTAAAGAAGATGCCGTTGCAGCTTTAACTGCTTTAAAGGATTATATTTCTGGTGAAACAATAACTCCAGAAAAAGGAAATAAATATTCTTATGGTAAAACACAGGAAGAAGCAGATGCTAACTTAAATGAAGAAGTAAGAGAATTATCTAAAAACTTAAGAAAATATTTAGGTATTACTTTAAGCCCTCAGTATATAGCATATAACGTTATACAAAGATTATCTGATCCAACAAATATGCAAAGAATAATTGCAGAATCTAATGAGGATGTAAGAATGCTTACCGGTGAGGATGTAGAAATAATGATAAATATTGTAAGTAATGATTTAAACTTATTTGGAGATAAAGAAGGTGCTACTACAAAGCTTAAAGAATTATCAATGGGTAATTCAGTATTTGATGAAACTATTGGTACATCAGTATTTAAAAACCCTAATGGTGACTTAGTATATGCACACCAATTACCTACATTCCATTTACAAGCTATACAAGAACTTAATGATCCTAGATATTTAGAAGCTAAAAAAACTTCTAATGATTATTTAATCAATAACCTTTTACTTAATAGTGAAGCATTTAAGACTTTATCTGCAGAAGGTAGATTACAGATTTTAAGAATTTCAGGTGCTAAGTCAGGTGTAATTGATGTAGAAGGAGGAGATGATATTACAGAAAGTGCAAATCAACAAGGAAAAACATATGGAGACTTTACAGCTAAAGAGTTTATAAGTAATATTATAAATGCATATACTGCTAACTATAACAGAGCAAAGGTAAAAAACAATGGTCTTATTACTATTGAAAATGAAGATGGTTCAGTAACTAGAGAAGCATTAGCTCCAGTTTTAATTAGAGTGATTGAAGCATCTAACACGGGAGACATGTTAGGTTTACCTGTTATAAAAGCTGTTATACAAGATGGTAGTGGTATTAGGCTTACTGATCAAGCAATACAAGCATATGTTAATGAGATTAAAGCTGAGTTTGAAAGAATAAAAAAAGAGCTCAATCCTGAAACTGCAACTTATAATACTGAGACAGGGGAGGGTATATTGTATGCAGGCTACAATGCAGATAAGATGGGACAAAAGCCTGATGAAAATGGAAGAGCTTTTACCTTTGCTAAAACAGGTAGCATATTAAAAGACAATGTAGAGAGAGAAACATTTGCTAAAGATGCTAAAGCTTTTACATCAGCAGATCAGCTGGCAAGAGTTAAAGAAGGAAATCAAAAAGCTTTAATATATACTAAAGAAAAAGCCAATTTAGTTTTCCCACAAATGGGTTCTAAGAGAAGAACTGTTATTTCTGCAAAAGGTCAAAAGGTAGGTTTTCAAACAACTTTACTAAATAGAGGACTAATAACGGTTACTATAGATAACATTGATGAGATGCTTGCTTTATTTGGAGATTCCGTATCAAATACAGAAACAGAAACACATACAAAGAAGTTTACAATAGGTAAGGTTGAACGTTGGGTAGAAGGTGAAAACTTAGCAAACTTTTTAAGTGGAAAAAAAGAACTTGTTTTATTTGAGATCCAAGGTGGTGAAATAGATAAGACAGAAACACTTGAGGAATCTAGAGCAGAAGAAACAACTCAAACTAGTGAGGTTGAAAAAGTAACAGAAGAAGAAAGTTATATACCTGTAAATATTACAAAGAAAAACTATACGAGAACCCAAGTTAAAAACTCTCCTAATACAGCATTTGTATTTACAGAGAATAACTATAGTATAACAGCTTTCCCTAATAGACAAGGTGGAGGATCAGCAGTAATCAGACCAGAGGAAAATGCTTTTGCAATAGTTACTAAGAAAAAGTATGACTATGATACTAGAGAGAATGTAGACTATGCAGATACTGAAGAAGACTTTAGAGAGTTTGTTGAGGTTAACACAAGACTTATCAATGAATTAAAAGAGTCTGGTAAATCAGAGATAGTATTCCCTAAAGGTTTTGGTACAGATAAAGCTAAAATGCCTACAAGATTTGCTGAGTGGTTACAAGGACAGTTACGTGATAACTTTGGATTAGTAACTGAATTAAACAAAGCCAAGACTGGATTGATAAGTAAGTCTGTAGATGATACTATTTCTAAAGTTATAGTTCAAGAAGAAGTAGTTGAAGAACTAAATGATTATGAATCTCAATTATTAGCAGCACTTGAAATAAATCCAGAAGTAAGTTTTGAAGATGCTATTGGTAATATAGATGAGTTTGAATCATTCTTGCAAAATAGATTAAATAAAGAATTCTTAGAGTTTGAAAAAGTTTTAACTCAAGAATTAGGAGGAGAGCCAACAGCCTCTTTTGCTATATCTAAAGACATAAGAGAAGGGCTTACAAACAAAGCAGGAGAATCAACTGATGCATCTAAAATTGCAGCAAAGCAATTAAATTTAACAACTGATCCTAACTTTAACTTAAGACAAATATTCTTTAACAACTGGTTAAATTCCTCAGCATTAAATGATGTTATTTTAGGAGATCAAGCAGTATCACTTAAAGATGCTGTAGATGCTGTTAAGAGAGCTAAAATGCAAAATGGTTCAGGTTATGGTGCAGACACTATAATTAATGCACCTGAGCATGGTGTTGAACATGCAGTTGATAGAATGGATATGTTCTTATTTACAGATCCAATGGCTCCTTCTAAATATTCTAAGAAAGATATTGAAGTTGCAGATGGTCAAACATATGGTACAATTAAAGCATTTAGATATTTGTGGTTTGGGTTTGGTAAATTAACATGGGACCAAGCAAACTTATTAGATAAAGTTGCTGCAGGAGAAAGTGTATCTTATGAAGAGTTGTTAGAACAAGTTAATAAGGATACTGAGTCATATGTTAAATTAAAAGCTATGATCAACTCTAAGAAGATTGTTTATGGTGATGGAAAGGTTTTTCAGAAAACTTCCTTATTTACATTGACAAGAGGATATACATCTAAACAAATAAATGGAGAGTGGGTAGCAAAAGCAGGAAGAGAACATCTTCATAACTTAAGAGAGAAGATGGAAGCTTATGAAAAAAAGATGTGGGAACAAGGTACAGGAACTCTTGCATTTGCTGCACCAACATCTGCTTCTAAGATGGAAAAATATAATGTTAGTCCATTAGAAAGTATAATGGATGCAACAACGGAGTTAACAGAAGATAACTCAATGAAGTTGAAGGCCAAGTACATGAGACTTCAGGTAATTAACCCGTCAAATAAATTAACTATCACTGATCCAACTCAGATTAAATCATTGGTTACTTCTGAACATGATAATAGTGCCAAGGTGTTTATAGATGGTAAGGAAACAGATTTAGGTGAAGTAAGAGCTGCATATAATAAAGCATTAATAGAAAGAGGTAATCTTAAATACACTAACAAAAGAAATGTAATATTTAATTTTGATGCTGAATATGCATCCGAGTTACTAAAAGAAAGTGTTAAGGAAGGAGAATTATCTCCAGATTTATTTGTATACCTGCAATATGCTACAGAAGGATTAAAAGCATCTCAAGCTACAAGTAATATATTAGAGATGTTTTCCACAGATGAGAATGGAAATCAAAAGTATAACCTAAACAATCCACAGACTGTAAGAAAGTTTGAAGAGTTATTCTTATCATTCTTTAGTAAAGGTGTATTCTCTGAGAAGACAACAGGTATGTCAGTAGCATTAGCATCAGACTTTGGTGTTGGAGTTATCAGAAGAGTGTTTAGTGTAGGTGAGAATGATATACCGGATAAGCATGAAATTATTAGATCAGATGTTTATGAGTCAATGGAAAATGCTCCTGAGATAATGTACAATATTAATGAGGGAGCTATAATTGGTGATGATTCAAATCTTAAAGGATTAGCAGCTGCTGTTGAGCAAGCAGGTTCAGAAGGTGTTGTTATTATAGATAGATTGAGATCTGATATGAAAGAGTATGATTCTAAAGGTAACTATACTAATCAGAAATACTCTGAGTCTATGATTGCTGCACATCATGTCTCTGTAGGTAATGAGCTTGCTAAGACAGATAAAGCAATTCCAGATGTAGTATCCAAAATGTTTGGTGTACGTATTCCATCTCAGGATAACCACTCTACAATAAACATTAAGATGGTAGACTTTTTACCAGGTGAGTATGGTTCTACCGGTATATTCCCAAGAGAACTTGTTGAGGTATCAGGGGCTGACTTTGATATTGATAAACTTTATATTCAAACTAAGAAGTTCTATGAAGAGAATGGGCAGTTCTTTGAATATGGTAAATCTGAAACAGAAGATGGACAATTCTCTGATTATGTGAGATATGTAAATGAATCTGTTGGACAACCAAGTACTGATATGTCAGAAGCCTTGATGAAGTTTAAACATTCTGGTTCAATTGTGGGACTTACAGATAAGCAGATTAAGAAACTAAAAATCTTAGGATATAGTGACAATGCAATCAAAGCATTATCTGCTACACATTTACCAAAAACAAAACAAGAATATTTAGATCATAAGTTAGCATATGGGGAACCTTACACATATGCAATTGATAATAAAACATTAGATTATAAGTTTGCTTTAATGGGTAATGAATCCAACACTACTGCTAAAGGAGAAGAAGTTCCATTATCATATGAGCCTGCAGATTTAGAACCATTAAAAAAGGTGTTTAATGAATTGGCTGATGAGAATACAGGACTAGAATTCTTCCAGAAGTTTAATAATGAAGGAGGTAATAGTGTAGACTCACCATTAGGGCAAGTGTTAGCATTTAAAAATAACAAAGAAGGTGCTGCTTCTATTGGGGCTGTTGTATTACCTAACTTATATTTAAACATGTTCCAGGAATATGGAGTAACTATAAAGAAAGAAACTGTAGGTGGGGAAACTGCTACAAGAATACTAAAACTTAATGGTAAAGAAGGAGGTTTCACAGAGTTTGGAACATTACGTGAGGAATTACCGAATGGAACTAAAGGAGAAAGAACTCAGTATATCATATCAGCATTGATCACTGCAATGACGGATAATGCTAAAGAAAGAATGGCAGCTAAATTAGGTTTAAATAAAAGTTCACTTGCTGTTGTTGCAAATATGACTGCATTAGGTGTTCCTTTTAAAACATCAGTGTTGATGATAAATAATCCTTTAATTAAAAAGTTATATTATGCAGCAAATAATAAAGAAAAGCCAACAGATCCAGGTATTAAGAGTCTTGTTAAGAGTGCAATAGGTGATCTTCTTGAAGATATTGGGGATGCTAACTTTATAAGCTATGAGGTTAATGATACCTTATTAACAGAAGAAATAAATAAAGGACTTGGATCTGATGAGTTTGATGCTTCCAAAACAATATCTATTTTGGAACAGTTTTTAACGGCAATAGAAATAGCAGAATATACTGGAAAAGTAAGTTCAATAATGAATTTAAGTTCTGGACTAGGTAGAGATATTAGAGCTGTTAAAGATAAAATTCAAGATATTAATGACCTAGGTATAAACCTTTCTGAAGAAGGATATAAAGACTATGAAAAAATAAGACGTGATCAAAAA
>CAKZOX010000086.1 GCA_937138295.1 uncultured Campylobacteraceae bacterium | reverse complement strand
TAATTTCTCTTTTTTTATATTCAAAGTATTCGATATTTAAAATCTCATCATCATTATAAATAAGTTTACATCTATAAAGTTTATGTGAAGGAGGATAAATATATTCACCTAAATTAAAATCTTTTCCTATAGTTCTACTAACCCTATTAATATGGTACTCTAAATTATAAACTTCATAGTCATAACATTTTATAGTTTCAAAATACATTTATAAAGCCTTATAATGGTAAATAGATTTTATCAAGCATCTCTTGATACTCTTTTTTTGCATCGCTATCACAAGTAATACCACCACCACTTTTATAAAACTTTTGACCATTTTGATCTTCTTCAATAAATCTAATCAAAACATATGAATCTAATTTAGTTCCATCAAAAACTCCACAAACACCTGTATAAAAACCTCTATCGTAGTTTTCAATAGTCTTTATTATCTCAGTTGTTTTTTTCTTTGGGGTTCCTGTTATTGAACCTGCAGGAAGCATAGAAACAATTATATTTCCTATATTCTCATTCCAGTTTTCATTTAAATGCCCTGATATTTTTGAACTAACTTGTAATAACTCTTTATCTCCTGCATTGATACTATCAATAAATCTAAATTCATCTACTCTAACTTTTGAAGCACTTATAGATAAATCATTTCTTAGTAAATCAACTACCATAGTATGTTCAGCCATCTCTTTTAAATCATCTAAAATAAGATTTTTAGCATTTTTTATACTACTATCTATAGTTCCTTTCATAGGAAATGTAAATATCTTATTTTCATTTATTTGAACAAATTTTTCCGGTGAAAAACAAACAAATCTATTTTTGTTTTTGTTAAATAAAAGTTTAAATTTTGAATCAACTTTTTCATAGATATCTTCTAAAGAATAATCACAATCTATTTTTGTTTTTGTAGTTAAATTAGCTAAATAAGTATTTCCTTTTTTTATCTCTTCTTGTAAAAAATCAAACTTTTTTTCATATTCACAGAAAGTTATTGGTTCTTTTTGCAAAGATGTTTTAAAAGGTGTACTTGAATTAGGGTTTTCATTTATATTAAATTTTATATTTTTAGGTAAATTTGAGAGTTTTTCTAGATAAAACTGACTTAAATCATAAGATACTACAAATAAAAATGGTTCTTTTTTTGAACCATAATTATTTAGTTTTTGAGTTAAAGTTTCTGTATTATTCAAGTAAGTATTTCTAAGTTTTATTGCATTATTAATTTTCTTAATATTGCCATTCTTACAGCAACACCATTAGTAACTTGTTCTAAGATTTTATTTCTAGGATCTTTTAACATTTCATCACTAATATCAACATTTCTATTTACAGGTCCTGGGTGAAGTAATAAAATATCTCTATCTCCAAAAGTTTCAGAAGTTATACAATAATCTTTTGCATAATCATTTAATGATTCAAAATAGATTTCATTGTGTCTTTCAAGTTGAGTTCTTAAACTCATAACTACATCAATTTCATCAATAATTTCTGAAATATTATCATATTGTTTGTGTTCATTATGTTCTGCTTTAAAACAATCAGGTGCAACAAAACAAACTTCCATTCCAAATCTAGGTAATAATCTTCTATTAGATCCAGCTACCCTTGAAGTTCTTACATCTCCAACAATAGCTACTTTTTTACCTTCAGTTTCATGGTTAAAATGTTCTCTAATTGTAAATAAATCTAAAAGTGCTTGAGTTGGGTGAGCATGTTTTCCATCACCAGCATTTATAATTGGACAATCAACATGATTTACTAAAGTTCCAGGTAAACCACAATCTGAGTGTCTCATGATGATTGCATCAGGTTTCATTGCATTAATGTTTGCAACTGTATCAAAAATAGTTTCACCTTTTTTTGTAGAACTTGTTCCCACATCTAAAGAAACTACTTCTGCTCCTAATCTTTTTGCAGCTATTTCAAATGCACTTCTAGTTCTTGTAGAGTTTTCAAAAAATAGTGTAACAATTATTTTACCCTTTAAAGTGTCCCTAGATTGCATATCTAGATAATCCTTTGCTTCATCAAAAAGTTCTATAATTTCTTCTTTAGTAAAATCTGCTGTTCTAATCAAATGCTGCATTTTTTTCCTTTAAATTTTAGTTTTGATTATAGCAAAAAGCGATTAAAAAAACTTCAAACTTCGTATTAACATTTAGTTTAAAAATTTTAGATATAATTTTGTTCAAATGAACATAATTTAGGAAACTTAAATGCTAGAACAACTAGATAAACAGTATGTGATTCAAACATATGCAAGAAACTACGTAAATTTCAAAAAGGGAATAAACGCAACACTTTTTGATGAAAATGAAAAAGATTATATAGATTTTACATCAGGAATTGGTGTAGTTTCAGTTGGTCACGGAAATAAAAGAGTAGCTGATGTTATATGTCAACAAGCAAATAATATTATGCATATTTCAAATTTATATGGAATTGAACCACAAGCAAAACTTGGTGAAAAAATTGCAAAACTTACAGGAATGGATGTGGCAACATTTTTTTCAAATTCAGGTGCTGAAGCAAATGAAGGTGCAATAAAATTAGCAAGAAAATATGGTGAAACAAAATTTGAGAATAAAAGATATAAAGTTATTACTTTAGAAAACTCTTTTCACGGAAGAACAATAACAACTGTTAAAGCAACAGGACAATCATCAATGCATAGTCCAAACTTTGCTCCATATCCTGAAGGTTTCTCTTACAATAATTCTATTGATGATATCTACAATAGCATTGATAATGAAACAGTTGCAGTGATGATTGAACTTGTTCAAGGTGAAGGTGGAGTTCAACCATTTGATAAAAAACAAATTCAAGAACTAGCAAAATTCTTAAAAGAAAATGATATTTTAATGATTATTGATGAAGTTCAATCAGGAGCATTTAGAACAGGAGAGTTTTTAGCTACTCAAGTTTATGAAATTGAACCTGATATTATAACTATGGCTAAAGGTCTTGGTGGTGGTGTTGCTATTGGTGCTGTTATTACTAAACACAAAGATTTATTTACATATGGTGACCACGGTTCTACTTTTGGTGGTAACTACTTATGTACAGCTGCTGCTTTAGAAGTTTTAGATATTTTAGATGAATATAAAAACAATGGTGCTTTAGATGAAACAATTATATTCTTTAGTAATGAATTAAAGAAAGTTTATGAAGCTAACAAAGATATTTTTACAGATAGTGTAGGATTAGGACTTATGAGAGGACTTAGAGTAAAAGATGCTGACACTTTAAGTAATATCATTAAAGAATCATTTAATGAAGGTCTTTTAGTATTAAAAGCTGGAAGAAATACCTTAAGAATGCTACCTCCTTTAACTATAAGTAAAGATGAGATTACTCAAGGATTCAAAAGGTTACAAAATGCCCTTAATAAAATCAAAAACTAAATTAATTTTAGTATCAATTTTAGCAAGTAATCTTTTACTTGCTAATGAATATTTTGATGAAACTATTTTAGATAATAATAGAGTTGAAATATTAAATTTAGAAAAACAAAAAGCTGTTGAAGATAGTGCTAAATTAAAAAAAGATTGGATAAATCCTATATCTTTTGCCTTTAAAAAAGAGTTTGGAAATGATAATAAATTTGAAGTTTCAACAATAACTATAGACCAACCTATATTTAAAAGTGGGGGAATATACCAAGCAATAAAATATGCAAACAACAACTTTAAATACGCAACAACTCAAATTGATCAACAAAAACAAGAAATTATAAAAAATGCAATAAATTTACTATTTAATATCAATAAAATTGATTTAAATATTGAAAAATCTAAGCTTTTAGTAAAAAATGCTTTAATCGATGTTCAAAGAAAAAAAGAACAAGTATTAAATGGCTTTTTAGATAGTTCATATTTAGATAATGCTTTACTTACATTAAATGATAGAAAAATATCTTTAGCTGATTTAAAATATCAAAAAAAACAATTAGTAAACAACTTTAATAATATTTCTTCAAAGGAATACACAGAATTAAAAGCTCCAAATTTTAAGATTTTTTCACAAGAAGAATTCCTAAAAAATAATATTGAAATAGCTAAAGCTCAATCACTAATTGATAGAGATTATAATTTCAAAAATATGACTATTGCAAAATATTTACCAACTTTTAGTGGATATTATACTCACTCAAATTATCACACAACTACAAATGATGTTACTTCTCCAAATACAACAACTTTTGGATTAAAAGTTTCTATTCCTTTAGATGTAAGAACTTTTAATGATATACAAAGTAATAAAATTGAATATCTTAAATCAAAACTGAGTTTAAAAAATCAAATTTCTGATGAAAAAACAAACTATAACAATAGCATTGAAAAAATTGAAATGTTAGATGAAAAAATTGATATTATAAATGAAGATTTAAAAGTTTATGATTCGATTTTAGAAGTAATGCAACAAGAAAAAGAAGCTGAATTAAAAACGCAAAGTGATTATGATACTTTAAAAAACTCTAGTGAAATTAAAAAACTAGATGTAAAAACATATGAAATTGATAAGCAACTTGAACTTTTAGAGTTGTATGCAAAATTATATAAATAAGAAGTCTAAACTTCTTATTTATTTTTTACTTTAAAATTCAAATAATACTTAATCTCATCAGGAGTTAATATCTTAATTGTATTTGTACTTCCTGGCATTCCAACTGGATATCCAACTGTTGCAATATAAGTAGAATTTGGTTTTAATAAACCTCTATCTTGTAATTTTATTAACATCTTTTGAAACATTTTAGAAGCTTGAGACTCTTTAATAGTATCAATAGGCTCCACTCCCCAAATAGCTGTAAGTCCATTTAAAACTTTTTTCTTATGAGTAAAAGCATAAATTGGTGTTTTTGGTCTATATCTTGACATTTTTATAGCTGATTTACCTGAACTTGTTAAAGCTAAAATACCATCTGCATTTATATCATCAGCTAATTTTGTAACTGAAGATTGAATTACGTCAAACTCATCCATAAAATCAAACTTATCATGCTTATCATAGTTATAGATATCTTCTGTTTTTCTAATAATATTACTCATAGTATCAACTACATTTTCAGGATCTTCTCCAACAGCACTCTCTTCTGAAAGCATAACTACATCAGTTCCATCTAGAACAGCATTAGCAACATCTGAGATTTCAGCTCTTGTAGCTCTTTCATTGTGAGTCATAGATAAAAGCATTTGAGTTGCAGTTATTACAGGCATACCCTTTGAATTAGCTTTTTTAATTAACATTTTTTGAATAGTAGGCACATCATAATAAGGAACTTCAATTCCTAAATCACCCCTTGCAACCATAAGACCATCTGAATGTTCAATAATTTCATCTATATTTTCAACTGCATCAAACTTTTCAATTTTTGCTATTAATTTACCCTTGTAATCTCCAATAAGTTCTTTTGCTTTTTTCATATCCCTTGCATTCTGAACAAATGAAATAGCGAAATAATCTACTTGGTTTTTCACACCCCAAGCGATATCTTCTTCATCTTTTTTAGTAATTACATCAATATCAATAACTGTATTTGGAAAGTTGATTCCTTTTTTTGAACTTAGAAGTCCGTGGTTTTCAACTACAGCTTTAACTTCATTTCCTGTTTCAATTACTTTAGCTCTTATTGTTCCATCATATAAATATATATATTCATCATTTTTTACTTTATCAAGAAGTTCAGGATAATTTGTAGAAACTATATATTTTTTGTTTTCAACTTTATATCCTACTATTTCTTCTTTTACAAAAGTAATTTCATCGCCTCTGTGAAGTTCAAATGGTTCTTTTAAATCCCCTATTCTAACTTTTGGTCCTGAGATATCTTGAAGAACTCCTACCGTTGTTCCTGTGTTTTTCATTGCTTTTCTAATATTAATTAGTGTACTTAAATGGTAAGAATGGTCACCATGCGAGAAATTTAATCTAAACATATTTGCACCAGCTTTTATAAGTTTCTCTATCATCTCTACAGAGTTACTTGCTGGGCCTAGTGTTGCTAATATTTTTGTTTTTTTACTCATTATTTCTCCTATATTCATTTTAAATTATATTTTTTTAATATTACATTCAAATTACATCATTAAAATCTTAATTGGATTATTTCACATTAGATATGTTAAAATTCCCACTTCTAGGAATTAAGGTACTATTATATGAATGTAAACTTTCAAAGAACTATTATATCATCAATTTTAATATTTATACTAACAGGCTGTACAGCAACTAATCAAAATTTAGGGCAAACTATAAACAGTAACAAAAGAGCGGTGGCAGGTACTGCAATAGGTTCAATTTTAGGTGCTGTTATTGGTCATCAAGTTAGTTCAAAAACTTCATCAAAAGTAATTGGGGCAGTTGCAGGTGGAGTTATTGGAGGAGCAATTGGACATACTTTAGATATTCAAGCAAAAGAAATTCAAGAAGAATTAAAAGCTAAAAAAATCAAAAGTACAAAAGAAGCCCAAGAAATCAATAATGATATTTTGATATTAAATAATGATAAATTTATAAAAGTAATATTTAAAAACTCAAACTTCTTTGAAGTAAATGATGATGTTCCAAGTTCAAAATCAGCTCAAAAACTACTAAGTTTGGCAAAAGTACTAAGAAAATACCCAAATACAATCATTCAAGTAACAGGACATACAGATAATGACGGTAGTTTTCAATACAATGAAAGATTATCACAAAGAAGAGCAAATAATGTTGGAGAGATACTACACTCTTCAAAAATAAAAAACAATATTTATGCAAGGGGTTGTTCATTTTCAAAGCCTATTGTAGAAAATAATTCAGCTACAAATAAAGCTACAAATAGAAGAGTAGAAGTTTATTTATTTGAGAATGAAAACAGTGTTTTTGACACATGTAAGGTTAATTAATGATAAGATTTAAAGATTATTTCAACAAATGGTTATATGACAAAGATGGTTACTACGCAAACTATAAAAGTATAGGAAAGGATGGTGACTTTTTTACAGCAGTTTCAACTTCATCATTTTTTGGTGGAACAATTGCTAAAAAAATAATTTCGACTATTGAAGAAGGTTTTTCACCTGCTAATACAACAATAGTAGAAATAGGCGCACACCATGGATATTTACTTGCTGATATAATTCAATTTATCTATTCACTAAAACCCGAACTTTTAAATACCCTTAACTTTGCAATAGTAGAAAGATTTGAGAATCTTCAAAATCAACAAAAAAAATATCTACATGAATCATTTGGAGATGCTATAAAATTAACTCACTACGATGATATTACAAAAGTAAAACTAGACGACGCTTATATTATCGCAAATGAAATATTTGATGCCTTTGCTTGTGATATGGTTTATACAAACAAAGAAGAAAAGCTTCAACTAGCATATGTAAATGACGATAAAATAGTTTTTAATGACTGTGATGATAAAGAGATATTAGAGCATTGTGAAAAGTACCAAATCACAAAGGGTGAAGTGTGTTTAGACTACAAAGTCTTTTCTAAAATTTTATGTGACAATTTCAAAAGATTTGAATTTTTAACATTTGATTATGGGGATAGATATCCAAGAAATGATTTTAGTACAAGGGTTTATGAAAAACACAATGTTTATCCAATTTTTGAAGATGATTTAGACTTAAAAAAATTATTTAAAAAAAGCGATTTGACATATGATGTTCACTTCAACTATTTAAAAGATTGCTTTAAAAGTTGTGGTTTAAAAGATGAGAATGTAGTATTTGATACACAACTTAAATCACTAGTAAACTATGGAATTTTAGACTTACTTGAAATATTAAAAGCAAATGTAGATGAGACTACTTACTTAAAACAAACAGCAAATGTAAAAGTTCTTCTTGAACCAACTGGTATGGGGGATAGATTTAAAACTTTAAAAGTAAGAAAACATAGCTAAAAAATTTTCTACTTAAACTCCAAGGCTTTATCTACACATGATTTAAATGATGTGTTATCAGCAATAACTGGTTTTATATTTTTAGGGAAATGTTTTGCAGTTGTTTTTCCAATTGATATTGCTGTATATGAATTATCCCATGAGAATAGTTTAAAAAAATAACTCACTGTTGAAGGTGAAGTGAATATAATCTTTGAGTTTTTTGGAATTTTTGGAATTTTTGCTAATTCATTATATTTATTTTCATAAATAATTTCATCATCACATTTTATATTATTGTTGTTTAAAATTTGAATTAAATTAGATACAACATCTTTGCCTCTTAAATACAAAACCTTTTTATTTTTTAGTTCGTTTATTAATTCATAAGCAAACTCATTTCCATGTTTTTCTTTGCTTATAAATTTTAAATTACCATTTAAATCTTTTACAAGTTTTGCTGTTTGTTCAGATATTACATATGAAGGAATATTTTTCCAATCTTTATTTAAACTATTTATTGTTTTAATTGCATTTTTTGATGTAAATATAATAGCATCATAAGTTTTTAGATTAATCTTTTTATTAATAGGTACAATTTTAAATAATGGTATATTTTTTGCCCATTTAATTTTATAATCATTAAGCAAAAATATTTTTTTATTTCTATTATTTATTTTTTCTAAAATCTTTAAATAAATATCATTAATTATAGAGTTTTTATTAGATAATTGAATTGATTTATCACTTAGAACTTTGAAAGGTATATGTTTTTTAGATAAATAATATGTAACTTTAAAGAATTCCATATTAATAAATTCATTTGAATAATTTACATCTCTAAGTATAGTATTGTTTTTCTTGTCATATTCATAATATATTAAATTTAAAGAATCAATAATTTCTTTTAAGTTTACACCCATAATTTATCCTTAAAACAGCTACAATAACATCACTTTTGTATATACACAATTAGTGTAGCAAGATTATATTAATAACTCAATCAAAGAATAAGAACTCTTCTCTTACTCTTTCTTTTTAAAAACCTTTGCTACTTCTTTAGCATAATGAAGTTCAGTTGTAATTCCAACACAAGAACAATTAATTTCAGATAAAATATATTTATCAGATCCATCTTCATTATAATCTAAGATATAATCCATAGTCCAAAGTAATGGATAATTTTGACCTTGTAAATATGGTCTTAAATCTAATAATCCTTGTTTCGTTAGTTCTATTACATCTTTCCATTTTTCATCTTCTGGATTTTCATATTTATATTTTGCACCACTAAATAATGTTGCTGAAAAAGCTCCATCTTGAGGTTTTTTATGAACAACAGAAATTGGTTTATCATTCACTAATAATACTCTAATTTCACCTTCACTAATTCTTTCTAAATATCTACAACCTACAAAACCAACTTTTCCTTGGAAATATGCAGCATATTCATTATCATCTTCAAAGTTTTTTTCAAATTTCGATATAAACTCATGAATATCATCAAAATAGTATTTTTCATTATTTACAGCTTCTGTAGAAATAATTGAACCATCATCTTGAAGTCTAACTAAATACACACCTTCACCTGTAGAACCATAGTTTGTCTTTAAAACTCTAATTCCATACTTTTTTAAGTCTTCTGGAAATTTTGAAGCAAAGTCTGAAAACTTATGATAAAAGTTAGACTCTTTATCACCAATTTTACTATCTCTTAATTTTGCAAGAATATCTTTAAAATCAAGGTTTATCATAACATCTGGGTGAGTATGAATCTCTACTCCACTGTCTGCAAGAGCTTTTAAAAATTGAAAATACTCATCAACTTGTTTTAAATTACCAGGATTAATCCTAGATATAACTGCAAATGCATTCTTTTTAAGATATTCAAGTAATTGATATTTTTTGTTTGGCTTAAAAAAAACAATTTCTGTTTCAAAATCTGTTTCTTCTTCAATAGCTCTTAAAATAGGTTTAGTATCAGGTCTAAAACCGTCAAATCCTTTATCATTTCCCTTTGCATATTCAATGATGAAAATTGTATTTTTCATTTTAATTCCTAAAAAATAATTTTTGTATATTAATTTATATGAATTACTTTTTAATTACATTTTATTTATTTAAGATTTATGATTATGAGTTGGATATTTAGTTTGTAATTGATTTGAAATAAATGAAGATTATAATTTATAATCTTAATATTACAATCATTCTTGTCCTCTGATGTGATATTAAGTTTTAGTTTTCTTTAACGAATATGAATAATTCGCGCACATATAAAGGAAGAGTCTTTGTCTTCCTTTATTTACTTTAGATTATGCTGCTTTTTTAGCAACAGTTTTTTTAGCTATTTTTTTAGCAACTTTTAATTTTGTTGGTGCTTTTTTAGCAACAGCTTTTTTAACAACTTTTACTAATTTTGAAGCAGCTTTCTTTTTTAATTCCACTTTTTTAACAGCTTTTTTTGCTACTTTTTTGATTACTTTCTTTTTTAATTCTTTTGCCATTTTGTTTTCCTTTTAGTTTTTTTACTACTTAAAGTAATAAATTATAGAGAATTATTATATATTATTACTTAAATTAATATTAAATGTTTTTTAGTCATAATTATAAAAACATTAATAGGTATAAAAATGACATATATTGAATTCAGTAAAGTTCTAGTTGAGCTGGATCTTTCTATTGCTACATTTAGTCAAATAGTTAAGATTAGCTATAAAAACTTACTTTCATATAAAAAGAAAGAGTGTGTTCCAAATTCAATCGCTGCTTTAGCAGTAACATTTCTTGAAATGAAGAAAAATGGAATAGATTATAAAAGTTTTATTGAGAGTTTAGAGTTTGAATATAAAAAAAGTAATGGATCTGGATTTGCTAAAAAACGAATTCTTACAGAAGATGAAATGTTAATTAATTAAATTTAATATTTTTATTGTCATCTTCTGTAAATTCAATTTTTAGTTTTTTTAAAAACTTAGTTATTCTTAAAAATTCTGCCGTATATTCATATTTACAATCTGTCTTATCTTCTAAGATTTTAAACATTTTATTTTCTGAATCAATCTCATAAAATTTTAGATTTAGTTCTATTAAATCATCTTGATTTAACATTATAACTCCTACTATTAATTTTTAATAATTATATATGAATATAAATAATATCAATATGAAGAAAAATGAATATTTTACTTTTATTACCATTTGATAACAAAAAATTAGTACTAATTTACAAATATACTACTATAATAACTTACAGAATAACAATTTTAATTAAATTTTAAGATATTATTATATATATTAGTAATAATTTATTACCTTAAGGAGTAAAATATGTATTTAAAAGATTTAGATTCAAAATCTTCTTCAACACAAATTGATGAGATTATAAAAATTGAAATAATAGCTATTGCCGTTATTTTTTTTGTTTTAGTATTAATATAAATTGTTTAATTTATTTTCATTGATAACAAAAGTTTCACATTATATATTTAATATAAAAAATATTGTAAATTAATATTAAAAACTCTTATACTAATGTATAATCAAAATAAAAAAGGTTTTTAAATGGAATTAATTGTAAATGGTCAAGAAAAATCATTTGAAAATGAGAGCAGTTTAAAAGATATTATAGTTGAACTTCAAATTGAAGACAAAGTTATGGCAGCTGCTGTAAATATGGAAATTGTTAAAAAAGATGACTGGGCTTCTTTCACACCAAAAGAGAACGACAAAATTGAACTTCTTCAATTTGTTGGTGGTGGATGATTAAACTTTAATTTATGGAAACTACAAAACAAAAAGGAGATTTAGCTGAAAAAAGAGCTATCTCCTTTTTAGAAGATAAAAATTATACTATAGTTGAAACTAACTTTTATGCTAAAAAACTTGGTGAAATTGATATTATTGCCACAAAAAATCAAACTTTTCATTTTATTGAAGTAAAATCAGCAAATGATTATGAAACTGCTGTAAATAATATCACTCCTTCAAAATTATCAAAACTAAAAAGAAGTATAGACTTTTTTATTCAAACAAAAAAAATATCAAGTGCTTATTGTATTGATGTAATTATTGTAACACCAACGCAAATAGAGTATTTAGAAAACATAACAATGTAAAGAGTTTAATTTTTATACAACTATATAAAATTTAAACTTTCTTTTTTAAGATAAAATATCTTTATGGAATCAATACTACTTATTTTATTTATATCATTAGCCTTATCAGCTATTATCAATATTATTTTAAAGAAATTTTCTATATCTCATATAATTGGATATATAATTACAGGTTTTATAATTGCAAATATTTTTAACCTAAATAAACAAAATGATATGCATGCACTTGAACTAATAGCTGAATTTGGAATTGTTTTTCTAATGTTCACAATTGGTTTAGAAATGAGTGTTGAAAAGCTAAAAAAGATGAAAGAGCTACTACTTTTTAATGGTTCTATGCAAGTTGGATTAAGTGCTATATCTATTTTTACTATTTCAAAATTTGTATTTGGAATTGATACAGTTTCAAGTATTATTTTATCATTAGCTTTTGCACTATCTTCAACTGCAATTGTACTTACATATTTAAAACAATCAAAAGATATTTATACACCTTATGGGGAAAAATCTACGGCTATTTTAATATTTCAAGATTTAGCTGTAATTCCCATTTTGCTTTTAATTTCATTTTTATCAAACAATGAACTTGAACTTCAAGAAGTGTTATTAAAAACAGTTATCTCAGCTGCGATTATTATATTGTTTATGTTTACAATTGGAAAAAAAATTACACAATGGATGTTAAAATTTTCAAGTGATACAAAACTTGAAGAGCTATTTTTAGCATCAGTTTTAAGTATTGTAATTGGTGCATCAATTATGGCCCATGAATTAGGTTTTACATACTCTTTAGGAGCGTTTATCGCTGGTATGATTATTGCTGAAACTAAATTTCATATTAAAGTTGAGGCTGATATTGCATCATATAAAGATTTACTTTTAGGAACTTTTTTCTTTACAGTTGGAACAAAAATTGACCTTGGGTTTTTATTATCTAATATTCATTATATTGTATTGATTTTTGTTGGAATTTTAATTTTAAAGGGTGTGATTATATACTTTTTAATAAGAAGAAAATCAAATAGAAGTGATTCTATTAAATCAGCTATAGCTTTATCTCAAGTTGGTGAGTTTTCATTTGCAGTTTTTGCCCTTGCTAGTTCAAATGGAATTTTAGATGAAAACCTAAGTAAATTTTTAATTTTAGTAACTGTAATTTCTATGATAATTACTCCATTTATTGTAAACAACATCTATAAACTTGCATCATACTTTGTAACTGAATTTTATGAATCAGATAAAATTACACCCATTAAGAAAAAAGAGCATACAATTATTTGTGGTTATTCAATTTTAGGAAGAAGAGTGGCTTCTCAACTTACTAATATGAATAAACCTTTTGTAATAATTAGTGATAATTTAAAACACGTAATAAATGCTAGAAAAAAAGGCTATATGGCTTACTTTGGTCACTTAGAAAAACTTCCTGTAATGGAGTCTTTAAAAGTAGATGAGGCAAAAAATGTAATCATAACTCTTAGTGATATAAACACTAAAAAACTAATTTGTGAAAGTTTATTAAACTTTAAAAGTGATACAAAAATCTTTATGAAAGTTGATTCTATTGAAGAAGTAGCTGAGTTTAAAGAACTTAAAATCACCGGTTTTGTTCATGCTCATAAAGAGCTTGCAAACCTACTTGTACAAAAAAGTTTAAAGCACAAATAACTTGTACTTTAAACTAATTAATTATGACGAACAGCTAACATGAGATATTCCAGCGATATCAAAGTGCTCAATAGCTTTTAATCTATAATATCTATTTTCAATATCTTGTGATTGTTCTTCATAAGGTTTACTCATAATCTCTTGTAATTCATATATAAGTGAATAATTTCCACTATTAGCAGCTTCATAAGCAGGCACTAAAAACCACTCCCTTAAAGTATATTTCGGATTTATAGTTTTCATTTTTTTAGAAAGTTTATCTTGTTGTTCTTTTGAACTTACATTTATTGCTACTTTCCATTTAATAAACCAAGTTTCCCAATTTTCTAAAATAGCTTTATCTTTAAACTCTTTTATATAAAAACTTTTCATTAATTCATTTAAATCTTCAGGAATACAAGAAAGTTCTCTAAAAAATATTGTATAGTCAAGTGGAGTTTCTACCATAAGCATAATTAGTTCATTGAATAGTTCTTCATCAAACTTATCTAGTCCTAGTTTATCTGCCCACATCTTGTCCATTTTTGATTTCATAACTTTTGGAAAATCACTTTTTATTTTTTCTAAAGTTTCAATTGTTTCATTATTTGAAGATACTGCTTGCTGCAATGATTTTATAAACATATTAAAATTTTGTTGAGCTGCTGCTGTTTGATTGAAAAATGAAAAATGAACTCCACCACCAGTCCATGGTTGATATCTAGGATCAAACATATCAATAAAACCAAAGGGACCATAATCTAATGTAAATCCACCTAAAGCTGTATTATCACTATTAAAATTACCCTGACAATAACCTACTCTAATCCAATTTGAAACCATTGTTGTTATTCTGTTTGTAAATTCTTTTGCTAATAAAATTACCTTTTCATCAAATGTTAAATTTTCTTTTATATTCTGATTATATTCTCTATTTATTACATGTAAAATAAACATTTCAAGCTCTTTTTGAGCTTCTTGATGTTCATTTTTTCTAGCTCGTCTTGCAAAAAGTTCTAACTGTCCAACTCTTAAAAAAGAAGGAGCAACCCTTGTTGTAATAGCAACGTACTCATCTATCATAACTTCAGGGTCTTTTGAATGTGAACCTTTATTAAACCAAGGTCTTTGCACAGTTTCATTTTTTGAAGTATATAAACTAAGGGATCTTGATGTAGCTATTCCTAAAGCATGCATATGTTCTTGAGCTAAAAACTCTCTAATACTAGAACGTAAAACTGCCCTTCCATCAGCACCTCTACAATATGGAGTTCTACCTCCACCTTTTAATTGCATTTCCCATCTTTTGTTATTTAAAACACCTTCATATATTGAAATTGCTCTACCATCTCCGTATCCATTTCCTGTTTGAAAAGGACACTGTTGATAATATTCAGTTCCATAAATTGATAAAGCATATCCTGTTGCCCATCCGTAGTTTTTCATTGGAGTTGGAACATTTGATAAATCCCCTGAAAATATTTTCATAAACTCTTCATTTGTAGCTAAACTATCATCAATTCCTAACTCTTCAAAAAAAATTTTACTATGTGATATGTATTTAGGGTTAGGAATAGGAGTTGGTTTTACAGGAACATAATGTCCACTAAAAACTTCCCTTGGATTGTGATCTATTGCATTTTCATTTTTATTTGGATCACTATTTAGTGTATCCATTAGTGTATAATCTATATTATTTGCTAATTCTTGAATTGATTTGATAATTAATCCTTTTTCTCTAATAATTCTAAGTGATTATCTTAATACAATTGTCTATTTTTAATACTTAAATTTTAGTAATTTATTCTAAAAAATTGTTTTGTAAAAAGTAGTGTTAATGCTCCTACTAAAACAATAATAGCAGTTACATACAACGCTAAATCATAATTTCCTGTTATTGTTGTAAATTTAACTGCATATAAAGGTGCTGCAACTTGTCCTATTCCATATGCTGTTGTTAATGAACCCATTAGCATTACAGGATGATTTCCAGCTAATCTTCCACCTAAATTCATAAATAAAGCAACTAATCCTATAAAAGTGATTCCATAAAGAATCCCACAAAAAAGATTTAAATAAATATTAGTTGTAAGTGTTGGTATCATTATTCCAACAACTTGAATAAGCATAGCTATAATAATCATATTTACACTTCCATGTTTAAAGGCTAACCTCATCCAAATTATACTTGCAGGAATTCCAGCAAGTCCAACTAAAAGCCATGTTAAACCTGAATACTCTTCAAGTCCTGGTAAAGTTTTAATAATAGCAGGTAAAAATGTTCCTTGAATTACAAAACCAACACCTTCAGTAAAATATGCAAAAATTAATATCAATACAAAAGGAGTAAACACAGACGTATCAAGTTTTTGTTTTCCTTCAGGCTTCTTATAATTTTTATCAAGTCCTAATACATAATAAGGTTGAATCAATACAAAAGCCCCTAAAAGTGTTAAGACAATCCAAGACATTTCCCATGAGTAAATATTTACTATAAATCTAGAAACTAAATCACTACTACTTAAAGCTATCCCTATACCTGTAAAATATATTCCCATAGCCTTTGTTTTATCATCAAACTTTAATCTCATCATAACAATTGCAGCACCAACAACTAACAGCATAGCTGAACCAAATCCTGCAACAATTCTTGATACTAACCATAATATTTCATTTGTAGTAGTACCTAAAATTAAAGTAGTTAAAACGCATAAAAATAATCCTAATCTAAACAGTTTTATTTTTAAGTTAAAGTCTTTAATGAATATGGCTAATATAGCCCCTGATAAATAACCAACATAATTAATTGATGCTAATATTCCTGAAAAATTTAGGCTTAAAGCATTATCTTCTAGCATATAAGGCAATAATGATGTATATGAAAATCTTGCCACACCAACACCGATAAATAAACTAATAATTCCAGCGATAATAACACTTGAGTTTGCGTTTTTATTAAATATAAAATCTTTCAATGAAAACCTTGTAAATTTGATAGGAGGATTATAGTATAAATTTAGACATTAAAAAAGGAAAGTACATTGGCCTTGTTACTTTCCTCTTTGTTGTGACTGCGTATATTAAATTAGTGAAATGATTATAACTATCATTAATAGCAATAAACTAGCAAATATATAAATTTAACAGTTTATTAGTAATTATTCGTTAAAATCCATAAAATATATGGAGAATTTAATTGTATTCAAAAGAGCTTCAGTCTATCATAAAATCAAATCGTTTTAGAACAAGAGACATCTTTGATGAATCCCTAATTGACCTAGCTTCTAATGATTATTTAGGTCTAACTTCAAAAAAAAATCTTCTCAAAAAAAGTTACAAATCGTTACTAAAAAATAAATATCATGGCCCTAAAGCATCTATGCTTGTAAATGGCTATTCGAACATTCATAGAAAATTTGAAAAAAAACTTGCAAAAGCAAATGGCTTTGAAGATGGCGTATGTGTTGGGTCTGGTTTTTTAGCGAATATTTCATTGGTTGAAGCACTTGTTAGAAATAATGACACTCTTTTTATTGATGAAGATTACCATGCAAGTGGAATACTTGCTACGAAACTTTTAAGACCTGAACAAGTAGTAGTTTTTAAGCACAATGACCATATTGACTTAGAAAATAAACTTCAAGAGAACACTAGAAAAGGAAGAAATATTATTGCTATTGAAGGTGTTTATTCTATGGAAGGTGATTTAGCACCTAAAGAAATATTTGAAATAGCTGATAAACAAAAAGCACTTTTAGTCGTAGATGAGGCACACAGTTCTGGAGTTATAGGTGAAAATCTACTTGGTATTTATGATTATTATAATATTAAAATCAAAGATAATCACATAAAAATGGGAACCCTAGGAAAAGCATATGGTTCATATGGAGCTTATATTCTTTCATCAAAAGAAATTATTGATTATCTTACAAATAGAGCTAAACCAATTATTTATTCAACAGCCCCTTCAAATTTTGATATTACTTTAGGATATGAGAGTTTAAAATATATCATTAAAAACAAAAAAAATCTAAAAAAGAAAATAAATAAAAAACTTCAAATCATCAAAGAAATATTAAACATAGATGCAAAAAGTTTAATTATCCCTATAAAAATTGGAGATAATAAAAAAGTTAAAGATATTCAAAAAGAGATATTAAAAGCTGGTTTTGTAGTAGGAGCCATAAGACAGCCAACTGTTAAAATAGCGATTATAAGATTAATTGCAAAAATTGATGTATCAAACAAGCAACTAAAAGAAGTTTGTAAAATTTTAAAAAAATACACACAAGAAGAGAAATGATAATAGAGAATTTAATTAAAGGTCATCAAAATTTTAAAAACAATCAAAGTGATGATTTTAAAGAAGAACTAAAGAGATTAGTAAAAGATGGACAAAATCCTGATGTTCTATTTATAGGTTGTTCAGATTCAAGAGTTACACCTGATTTAATGCTAGGAACAAAACCAGGAGATATGTTTATATTAAGAAATGTTGGGAATTTTGTTCCGCCATATAAACATGATGAAGATTTCCATGGAAGTGCAGCTGCTATTCAGTTTGCTGTATCTGTTTTAAAAGTAAAACATATTATTTTATGTGGTCATTCACATTGTGGAGCTTGTAAAAGTTTATATCAAGATATCCCTGATGATGAATCACTAATTCATATCAAAACTTGGTTAAAACTTGGAGCTCAAGCTAAACAAAGAACTTTGAAAAATAAAAAGTTTACAACTGAAGAAGAGATGTATAGAGCTACTGAAAGAAACTCCATAAGACATCAATTAGATAATCTTCTAACATATCCTGATATTAAAGAATTATCTAAAAAAGATGAGATTACAATACACGGATGGTATTACGATATTGAAACTGGTAATATTGATGTGTACAATAAAGAAAATGATGAATTTAAACCAATTGAAGAATGGAAAAGATAATGGCAGATATAAATACAACAGAAGTTAGAAAACTACCAAAAGGAACTATTATAATTATTTCTATAATGGTAGCTATAGTTGCTGCTTTTTATATTTTTACTTCAACACTAAAAGAAGATAAATTAACGGAAGTTTTAAATTCTCTGGGTCATAAAAATATTTCAGACGTACAAGTTATAAATAAACTTAGAGTTGAAGATAAAGAGACAAAATATAAAACAAAAGTTTACAAAGTTAAGTTTTTTGATGATGATTTAAATAAAACGTGCATTGGATTTGTACACTTTGGAAGAAATAACCAATATAATGAAGATATCGATTGTAAATAAATATAAAAAATTTTAGAAAATTTAGGAAAAATATGAGCTTAATAGAAAAACTAGAAAACAATGAAAGATTAAATTATGAAGATGGTGTTGCTTTATATGATTTAGATCTTTTCACTTTAGCACACTATGCAAATAAAATTAGAGAAGAAAAGCATGGTAAAAAAACTTACTTTAATATAAATAGACACATTAATCCAACAAATATTTGTAAAGATGTTTGTCAATTTTGTGCATATAGTGCAAGTAGAAAAAATCCACACCAATATACTATGACTCACGAAGAGATTTTAGAAACTGTAGGTACTTCACTTAAAAACGATATAAAAGAAGTTCACATAGTTTCAGCACATAATCCAAATACTGGATTAGATTGGTATATGAATGTATTTAAAAAGATAAAAGATAATTTCCCTTCTATTCATGTAAAAGCACTAACAGCAGCTGAAATTCACTTTTTAGCAACTGAATATAAGTTAAGCTACCAAGAAATTATTAATAAAATGATTGAACATGGTATTGATTCTATGCCAGGTGGTGGAGCTGAAATTTTTGATGAAAAAGTAAGAAAGAAAATCTGTGGGGGAAAAGTAACTTCAGAACAATGGCTAGAAATCCATAAACTATGGCATAAAGCAGGAAGACAATCAAATGCTACTATGCTTTTTGGACATGTTGAAAGTAGAGAAAATAGAATAGACCATATGTTAAGGCTTAGAAATCTTCAAGATGAAACAGGTGGATTTAATGCATTTATTCCTTTAGTTTTTCAAACTGAAAACAACTACTTAAAAGTAAAAGCACCCGTAACTGGTCAAGAAGTTTTAAAAACATATGCAATAGCTAGAATCATGCTTGATAATATCAACAACATAAAAGCATATTGGGCAACATCAACGGTTAAACTTGCTTTAATAGCTCAAGAGTTTGGTTCAAATGATGTAGATGGAACAATAGAAAAAGAATCAATTCAAAGTGCAGCTGGTGCTACAAGTGCTGGTGGAGTTGCTTTAAAAGAGTTTGTTTCATTGATTAAAAATACAGGGTTTACACCTGTTGAAAGAGATTCTGTTTATAATGAATTAAAAGTTTGGTAGAGTTCTTTATAAGAACTCTATCAAAATAAATATATTTTCAATCTCTAATTTGATTATAGATTATTTGGAAGTTAACTTTTAACTTTGTATCTGCTTTTGAAAATACTATTGGATAGCTTACAATTACACTGTAAAGTTCATTGTTTATTTCATCAATTTTATTTAAGAACTCAACAGGTGATGCGACAATAATTTCAGCATCATAAATAAACTTAGTTACATCTCCATTTTTACTACTATTAAATTTAACAATAGCATTATCACCTAATAAAATAGAAAGTTGCTCACTAACAGCAACAGATGGAATAAAGTCATCATTTATATAGTTAACCTTAGGTTGAATAGCTATCTCTTTTTCAATTTTATTATCTAAATCAACTTCAACTTTTACTAAAGTTTTCTTATTTTCTTCAAGGTATTCAATATTTATATCATCATAAATTTTTTCATAACTTGGTTTGATTGATTTTATAAAACTATCATCTTTTAAAAGTGTACCTTGAAGTTTTAAACTCTCTTCATTTAATGTTAAAGTATCTAATACCATATCATAGGGAACATTTATAATTGCATCTTCTAAATTTTGCTTTACTTTATAGTTTGCATTAATATGATCAGGTAATGAAATGTTTTTATTATCAGTTAGTAGTTCTTCATTTGGTTTATTTTGTATTTCATCAAAGTTCTTATACACATAATAAAAACCTGCAAATAAAGCTAAAACTAAAAGCATAAATATAATATTTGTACTCCAAGATTTTTTAGACTTTTTAGCTCTTGGAAGAATAAAACTTTTATTTATATGTTTATTTTTTACTAACTCAAATATTTCTTCATCAATATTGATTGGATGATACTCTATATCTAAAAGCATATCATCACTAAGTTTATCAATATCATCGTTTGTTAGTTGTTTTAAACTATAAAGAATAGTTACTTTTTCAATAAAACTATCTTTACCTTCTTCATAAAATTTATTAATACTATTAGTTATAGCTTCATATACTTTTAAATAATAAATTTCATCAAAAAGTTTTTGTCTTTGTAAGTCATCTTCAAAAAAATGTGTTTTTTTAATATCATTGAATTTTGGTAACTCAATTACATCATTATAAACAACATTTGATTCATTATAAACAACATTTGATTCATTATCTACAACTACTATAAAAGCTTTACTATTATGAAGTAAAGTAACAATCTGATTTTTTAAGACATTTTGTTCTAAGTGTAAAGATAAAATATGAAAAGCAGAAAAGATAAAATCAATCCCTGTCTTCTCAAAATAGTTTTTTGTTTCAAAAAGAGTTGTTTTTAAAACAACTACGTCAAGTTCATTATTAAATTTTGTGATATCACAATCTTTTAATTTTGATGAACTTTTATTATCAACTAATTTTGCTGTATCATTTAGTAAAAGTGTAGAAATATAAGTATGACTAACTTCTTCTTGAGAGCTATTAATTTTTATAGCTATATCATTAGGTAGGATATCTGCATCTGTAATAAAAGATGAGTTATTTGTATTTGTTATTTCGTCTTTATTAAGTTTTTTATAGTCACACTTTAGTTGATTATCATACTTAATAGCATTGATAAATAAACTCTCTTTATCAAACATTTAATATATTCCTAGACTAATGAATGTATCATCATTTTTTCTCTTATGAATTCCCTTGCCTCTTCAAAGTCCATCGAAGAAATATCATAAGGTTCACTAACATAAAAATCTATTCTACCAAAAGGTTTAGGTAAAACAAACTTATCCCAAGAATTAAATTGCCAATATTTTGTAGGAATAGCATTAAAACATCTAACTTTAACCTTGCTTTTTTGAGCAATGGCAACTACTCCATCAGCTACACTATACCTAGGACCCCTAGGACCATCTGGTGTAATTGCAACATCATTTCCACTTTTTAATTCTTTTATTGCTGAAATTAAAACTTTAGCAGCACCTTTTGAAGATGAACCCCTTAAAGCCCCGATTTTAAAACTTGAAACAAGTTTAGCAATAATTTCACCATCTTTGTTATGGCTAATCATGGCTTTTACATGACCATTTTTTCTAAACCCATAATAATTATATGGCTGAGACATTAAATCTCCGTGCCACATACAAACTAAAAAAGATTCACCATCATCATTTTTAGGATGATGATAAACTTTTTTATTTGTAAAATAGATAATTCTAACTAAAACATACAGCAAAAAAGGCAAAATGTTAAGTTTAAAATATCTTTTCATTATGAAACAATTTCACCTTTTAATGCAGTTCTTGTAACATCTGTAACTTTTACATCTACAAATTTACCTAAGAATTCATCACTACCCTTAGCAAATACTTGTAAGTAGTTATCAGTATAACCTGAAACTTCACCATTAGGTTTTAAACTTTCAATTAAAACATTTACAGTTGAACCTACTAATTTAGGCATAGAAGCTTCTAAATGTCTTTTATGAAGTTCAATTAACTCAGTTAATCTAGCACTTCCTATTTCATCTGGAATTTCTTTGTCTGCCATATTTAAAGCTTCTGTTCCAGGTCTTGGTGAATATTTAAAGTTAAAAATTTGGTCAAATTCAACTTGTTTTACTACATCTAAAGTATCTAAAAAGTCTTCATGTGTTTCACCAGGGAATGCAACGATAATATCAGTAGTAATTCTTAAATTAGGAACTAATTCTCTCATTTTTGCTGCTCTATTTAAGAACCATTCTTTAGTGTAACCTCTTTTCATAGCCTTTAAAACTTCAGTTGAACCACTTTGTAATGGCATATGAATACATTTAGAAATTTTTTCATTTCTTGCAAATTCTTCAATAAACTCATCATCCATATGTAAAGGATGGGGAGATGTAAATCTAATTCTTTTAAGACCTTCTACTTTTGATACATCTTGTAAAAGTTTTGTAAATGTATATTTAGCTCTTCCATCTGAAAATCTTCTTCCGTATGAGTTTACATTTTGACCTAAAAGCATTACTTCAACAGCTCCATTATCAACAGCTTTTTGAACTTCACTTACAATCATTTCAGGTGGAATAGAAATCTCTTCACCTCTTGTACTTGGTACTATACAGTAAGTACATTTCTTATCACATCCTACAGAGATATTTACACCAACTCTATATTTGTTAGTATTTGCCGTTGCAAATTCATACATTGATTCATCATTGTCAATTGAAATTTCAACCGCACCTTTTACATCAACTACATCTTTGATTTTAGAAATATTTCTAGCACCAACTACAAAGTCAACATAAGGAGCTCTTTTGATAATATCTTTACCTAAGTGACTTGCAGTACAACCACAAACACCTATTTTAGCACCCTCTTTTTTCTTTTTGTTAAACTGTCCAATTTCAGAAAAAAGTTTAGAAACAGGTTTTTCTCTTACTGAACATGTATTGATGATAATTAAATCAGCATCTTCCATATTTTCAGTAGCAGTATAACCTTTGTGCTTTTCTAATTCTGCTTGAATATGTACAGAATCGGTGTCATTCATTTGACACCCTAAAGTTTGAATAAATAGTTTTTTATTTTCGCTCATATTACTTCACAGTTTATTATAATGAGTGAACTTCATACATATATTCTTCATCAGCAAGACCATATTTAATCTCTCTGAAATATACGTTGAAACCCTCTTCTTCTAAAGCATCAACTAATGCCATCATGTCTTTATGAGAGTTATCTCTGTCAAAGTAAAAGATTTTGTCTTTAACTTTTGCTAATTCTTCTTTAATTTTGTCTAATTGAACCTTCTTAGGTTTTTCGTTTAGCTCATTTCTTGCAAATAATAATTCCATTCACATTGCCCTTATTTGTTTTAAGATAGTCATATATTATATTTAAAATCTACTTTAATTTCTCTAAAAGAACTTTTAGATATAATATCTATCTACAATTACATTGAAAATCACAAAATTATCATTTCAATGACAAACAAAAGGTTACTAATGGACAAAATTATAGATATTATTGATTCTATTGCATATGAAAAAGGATTAAAGACTGAAGATGTTGAGCAAGCATTAAAAGAGTCATTTATTAATACTGCTAGAAAAATGGTTGATGAAACTTTAACATTTGATGCAACTATAGATAGACAAAATAAAAAACTTCAATTATTTCAAAAAATTGAAATAGTTCCTGAAGATGATGAAAGATTAACTGGAGAAGTTTTAGATAAATACGAAAATGAAATTAATCCAGAAAACTTTATTACAATTTCTGAAGCTAAAGAAATTGATGAAGATTTAGAGATTGGTGACTTTGTGAACTATGATTTAGAATTCGAAAATATGGGTAGAAATGCAGCTACTATTTTACACAATAACCTTGAGTACAAAATTCAAAGATTATTAGAAGAAAACTTACTAAACAAATATAAAAGTAAAATCGGAAAAACTGTTAATGGTGTAGTAACTAGAGTTGATAGAGCTGAAAATACATATATTGAGATTGGTGAAGTGAAAGGTTTATTACCTAGAAAAAGTAGAATTAAAGGTGAATCTTTTAGAGTTGGAGATACTGTAAAAGCTGTTGTAAAATCTGTAAATATAGATAAACAAACAGGTTTAATTGTTGAAATTTCAAGAACATCACCAAAATTCTTAGAAAGTTTACTAGTATCAGAAGTACCTGAATTAAAAGATGAAAAAATCAATATTGAAGGTAGTGCTAGAATTCCAGGAACTAGAGCTAAAATTGCCTTGACAACGTTAGATCCTCAAATTGACCCAATTGGTTCAGTTGTTGGAGTAAAAGGTGTTAGAATTAATGCTGTTTCAAATCAATTAAATGGTGAAAATATTGACTGTGTTGAGTATTCACCAATCATTGAAAAATTTATTTCAAGAGCCTTATCACCGGCTATTATTTCGAAAGTAACTATTAAAAAAGAAGCACAAAATGGTGAAAAAGGAATTGCAGTTGTTGAGATTCCTAGTGATCAAAAATCAAAAGCAATTGGTAGAGCTGGTTTAAATATTAGATTAGCATCAATGCTTACAAAACATGATATTGAATTAATTGAAATTGAAGGAAATGCACCTGTTACAGAAACTGGTTCAGCAAATGGTCAAGAAGAAGCTAAAACTACTGATACGGCATCTTTAGAGGCCTTATTTAAGTAAAAGTACAATAATGAGCAATCTTGTAATTTACGATTCAATAAAAAAACAAAAACTACCATTTGAACCACTAAAAAACAATACTGTAAAAGTATATGTTTGTGGTCCAACTGTGTATGATGATTCTCACTTAGGTCATGCAAGAAGTGCCATAGCATTTGATTTGCTTCATAGGGTTTTAAAAGCTAATAACTATGAAGTAATCATGACTAAAAACTTCACTGATATTGATGATAAAATCATCAAAAAAATGTATGAAACAAATCAAACTTTAGATGAAATTACTACAACTTATATAAATGCTTACAAAGCTGATATGAGAGCTTTAAATGTACTAGATAATACATTAGAACCAAAAGCAACTAAAAACCTTGAAGCTATGAAAAATATGATTGAAAACTTACTAGAGCAAGATATTGCATATAAAACTAGTGATGGTGTTTATTTTGATACTTCAAAGGATAATTCATATGGAAGTTTATCTAAGAAGTTTGATGAAGAAAATTCTCAAGCTAGAGTTGAAGAAAACAAAGAAAAAAGAAATGCAGCTGATTTTGCTTTATGGAAATATGCTAAAGAACAAGATGTAAGCTTTGAAAGTTCATTTGGTTTAGGACGTCCTGGTTGGCATATTGAATGTTCTGCAATGATTAAAGAGCATTTAGCATATGAAGACACTCCTTATCAAATTGACATTCACGCAGGAGGAGCTGATTTACTTTTTCCTCACCATGAAAATGAAGCAGCTCAAAGTAGATGTTCAAGTAATCATCAAGAATTAGCAAAATATTGGATGCACAATGGTTTTGTAAATATTGATGGAGAAAAAATGAGCAAGTCTTTAGGGAATTCATTTTTCTTAAAAGATGTATTAAAATCTTATAGTGGAGAAGTTGTTAGATTTTACTTATTAACTGCTCATTATAAAACTGATTTTAACTTCAATGAAGAAGATTTAATCTCATCTAAAAAAAGACTTGATAAACTTTATAGACTTAAAAAAAGAGTATATGGAAGTGCTGCATCAACTGTGAATAAAGAACTTAAAGAAGATATCTTAAACTCTTTAAATGATGATTTAAATACATCAAAAGCAATTGCAAGTATTGATGAAATGATAAACACAGCAAATGAAAAACTAAATGCTAATCCAAAAGATAAAAACCTAAAAAAAGAACTTATTGCAGACTTTATGTTTATAGATGAAGTTTTAGGTTTTGGACAAAGTGATGCATACGAATATTTTCAATTTGGAATAAATGAAGATACAAAAAATAAAATTGAAGACCTAATTTCAAAAAGAAATGAAGCTAAAAAAAATAAAGATTTTGAAGCTGCTGATAAAATTAGAGAAGAATTAACTTCAATGGATATTTCAATTATGGACACACCTAATGGTGTAGTTTGGGAAAAGAATTAAATTAAAATATTTTATATTTTAATCTAAATAAAAAAAGGGGAAAGAGTTTAACTCTTTCCCCTTTTTAGTATTAAAACAAAAAACTATTAATGCTTTGAGTATGCTGCATCAGTTACGTTTTGAGTATCAACAATATATGGAACTAATGCCATGTGTCTAGCTCTTTTAATTGCTTTTTCTACCATCTCTTGAGAACTCTTAGAGTTACCAGTAAGTCTTCTAGGCATAATTTTACCTCTTTCAGACATAGAGATTTTTAATAAATCAGTGTTTTTATAATC
This sequence comes from uncultured Campylobacteraceae bacterium, assembly GCA_937138295.1. Lineage (GTDB taxonomy): Bacteria > Campylobacterota > Campylobacteria > Campylobacterales > Arcobacteraceae > JALRJW01. The sequence goes on along the minus strand of CAKZOX010000086.1, from coordinate 2,746 downwards.
GATGAAATCAATTTTCATCTCTGTATATTTACAAAATTTTTTTCCGTATTTTCTTTTTTCTGCCATTTTAAATTCCTTTTCTAGAATGGGATTTCGTCATCAATATCAATTTCAGGTATTTTTTGCGCAGGAGGAGTATAACCACCTTGAGCATTGTTACCACCATTGTTCTCATATCCAATTTGTTGGTTAGACATATTGTCGTTATATTGATTTTGTTGCGATGGTTGATTATACGATCCTTGGTTAGAATTATAATCTTGGTTGTAACCATTGCTACCATTAGACTCACCTCTAGAATCTAACATTTTCATAGTATCAACTCTTAAAGAGTGTTTACTTCTGTTAGAACCATCTTGAGAAGTCCATTGTTCAAAAACTAGTCTACCCTCTAATAATACTTTAGAACCTTTTTTCAAGTACTGATTTGCAACCTCAGCTGATTTACCAAAGATATTAAAATCTAAAAAACAAACTTCATCTTTTTGATCACCAGTTTGTGTTTTATACTTATAAGATGTAGCTAATGCAGATTTTGCAATTGCTAAACCAGATGGTAAATATCTTAATTCGATATCTCTTGTTAAATTTCCTATCATTACAACTTTATTATACATATAAGGTCCTATTTGTAGTTATTAGTTAGCTTTTTTAGCTGCCTCTTCTGACATTTTAGTCCACGCTGCAATCTCTTTTTTGTTTTCATATTTAATGAAAATAAATCTGATTACATTTTCGTTGATTCTATAATTTCTTTCGATTTCTTTGATACCAGATGGCTCACCTTTGAAATATGCAACAAAGTAGTAACCTCTTTTGTGCTTTTCAATTTCGTAAGCTAATTGCTTAGTACCCATATCTTCAGTAGCTACAATTTCTCCACCATTTTTTTCAATGATAGCTTTAATTGTGTCGATTTGTGCAACAGTTTCTTCTTCTGTTAAAGTTGGCTTTAAAATGAACATTGTTTCGTAATGTTTTGACATTTAATTTCTCCTTATAGTTTTCGCCGGTATTTCTTTACATTTTTACTAATATCAGCAAGGATTTTTGTAAAGTTTTGGATTTTATCTAAATAAAACTTGGAACTTTCTTAGGCTAGCCTGAAGAAATATATCTTGGTTTTTTATTTTTCCACTTTTTAGCTCTAGTTCTAATGCAGTTAAAAAATCAAATATCTCTAAAAAATTTTGAGGCTTAATAGAAATAGCAAGCCTACTTTTCTTTTCCCAAATATTTTTAGGAGGAATAAATCCTAATATTTCCTTAGGATTAGCCTGCCCAAAACTTCTTGCATATGCACTAATCATAAAAAGTTGTTGAACAAAACTTGTGATTTGGTTTAATAAATATATTTCATTCATACCCTCTTCTAAAAGCATAAATAAATCATCAGTTACATCTTTTGCACTAATTAAATCATATAAGAAATCTTCAAAATTAACTCCACCTATCCCGAAACAGTGAGTATTTATTATATTAGATGTGATTTGTTCATCTAATATTGCTAATTTATTTAAATCATTTACACATAAACTCATATCATGTTTGTGCATAAAGAATAAATGACTTAAAGCATTCATATCAATTTTTATTCCCATAGCAGAAGCTTTTTGTTCTAACATTTTTACAGCTTCATTTGGATTTAAAGCAAACATTCTAACAGCTACTGAATTTGTTTTAGTTGTAAAAGATTTTTCCATTGTTTTAAATTCAGCATCACCTAAACAAGATATTATCAATACACTATCAGGATTTTTATTACATGCTTCAATTAATTCATCACACTCTTTTTTATTAAGCTTTTTGTCTAGCTTTAATAAAACAATATTATTTGATGAAAACAAAGAAGATTGAAGAAGTTTATCTTTTAAGTATTTAAAATCATAATCAGCAAAATAAATTTTTTCAATATCTTCTTTTGAACCGTGTTTTAAAGATACTTTATTTGCATAATAATCAACTAAAAAATTTGATTGTCCATAAAATAAATAGGCGTCAAACTTTTTATCTTGGGAAATTAATTTATCAAATTCATTTCTATACACAAAATACCTCTTAATACTTTAATGATGCAATTATTTGTTTTGTAGCTATATCGGCATCTTTAATGACAACTTTAACCCTTGAATATAAAGCTTGACCTTTATAATTATCTAATGTCACCTTTAAACCGTTTATTTTTTCATAACAAACGGCTTTTGATCTTTCTGTATCAACTATCTTTGCTTTTAATTCAGCTCCAATATTATCTTTAGCCCATCTTGCATATTTTCTATCTTCAAAATCCCACACAAGTTGATCTACTTTTCTTTCATTTATTGAAATATATTCACATATTTCATCAATATTTTCAGGTGTTTTTCTTGATTTTAAAATTCTATGTAAAACTAAATCTGAATATCTTCTAATTGGACTTGTAAAGTGAGAATATGAACTAAAACCTAAACCAAAATGGCCAAAATTTTTAGATGAATATTTTGCTTGAGTTTGAGCATGAATAATTAATTCATCTACATCATCTTGTAAATATGTATTTTTAGCTCTTTCTTGAATGTGGCTTATTGTTTCATGGATATCTGATTTTAGTTTTACTTTTATTCCTAGTAAATTAACATCATCAACCAATTGAGATATAGCTTTAAATGGTGGTTCTTCATGTATTCTATAAATTCCAACTTCGTTTACTTTTTTACTAGCTTCAATATTTGCTAAAAGCATACACTCTTCAATTAATTGATGAGAA
>CAKZOX010000085.1 GCA_937138295.1 uncultured Campylobacteraceae bacterium | reverse complement strand
GTTAGACAATCTTTAGAAGCTACTTATGAAAGTATTGTAAGAGTTGATAAAGATGAAGAAATGACAGCATTAATTCAATTTCAAGCAGCATACACAGCAAGTGCAAAAGTAATTACAGTTGTTGATGAAATGCTACAGACCTTATTAGGTATTAAAAGATAGTCAAGGAGTAAGTCATGGCTGAAGGAATTTTAGGATTAGGAAGTAGTGGATCTGCTTCATTAAATCAAGAACTTATTGATAAATTAAAAGCTGCAGAAAGAACAGCATTTGTAGAACCAATTGAAACAAATATTGAGAATATTACAGCGGACATTGAAACATTTGATGTTGTAGATCAAGCTGTTAAAGATGTATTAGAAGCTATTAGACCCTTTGACTGGTTTAAAACAGATGGTGTAAATGCTTTTGAAGAAAAAGCAGCAACTACTACAGGAACTTCTGTGATATTTGATGCTGCTGATGTTACATCATTAAATGAAGGTACAACAACAGTTGAAGTTACTCAAATTGGTCAAAAGGATGTATTTCAATCAAATAGTATTGATTCAAGTTTAGTAGTAGATGGAAATGGTGACCCTGTAAATTCACTTGATATTGGTGATTTAACTATAAATGGTACAACATTTAAAACAGGAACTGATCCAGATACTGAAGATGATGTTGTTTATTACACATCATTTCAAGACTTAGCTGAAGCTATAAATAAAACCGATGGATTAAATGCATCAATAGAAGAAGTTAGTACGGGTTCGTATAGATTAATTATTAAAAGTGATGAAATAGGTACAGCTAATGAACTATCATTTAGTGGAGATGCAAGTATTGCTTTAGGCTTAAATAGTGATGTATATACTTCATCTGTAACAACTACAAGTAAAACAGATTTAGCTGCACCTGCAGATATTGATGGAAATAACGATGGTTTACCAACTAATCTTACAGTTGATATAGATGGTGAAGATCCAGTAGATATTAATATTGAAGGAAAAACTTATCAAGATGTTGTTAATGCATTAAATGCTTTAGATGGTGTTAATGCAAGTTTTGAATCAGATGGAGCAGTTCCTGAGAACTTCTCTATAAAAGTTATGAATGATAATGGTAGTTTTATTAATTTATCAGGGGATGGAGCTACTGCTTTAGGATTAACTACATCTAATAGAGTTGAAAATGAATTAAACAATACATTAAAAGCTCAAGATATGAAAATGACTGTAGATGGTGTAAGTTATGAAGCCAATTCAAATGAAATTGTTGTAGATGGATTAACTATTCAAGCAACAACAGAAGGTGTTTCAACTATATCTATTAAAAATGATACTTCATTTTTAGCTACTCAAATGCAGTCATTTGTTGATGCTTATAATAACTTAGCAGAAGTAGTAGGTGATGCTGCTGCTGTTGATTCAGATATGTATAATAAATCTGGATTAAAATCTATATTAGATCAAGTTAAGCAAAAAGTTTTAGGTGAGTTTGGACCAGAAGGGGATCAAAAATCACTATTTTCAATAGGACTTGGTTTTGATGCTGATTTATCAGGAAAGTTAACTTTTGATGAATCAGTATTTAATCAAGCTGTATCAGATGATTTAGATTCTTTAAAAGATATGTTTATAGGTAGTACTTATTATACAGAAGATAATCCGGGTGGATTTGGTACACAGTTAAAGTCATTACTTGATAATATGTATTTTTCTGATGGTGCTGTAGATTTATTTCAATCTTCACTAACTAAAAGAGAAGAAACTTTAATTGCGGATCTTGAAAAAGCAGAAGAAACATTAGATACAAAATATGAACAATTAGCAGCTCAGTTTGCAGCTTATTCAACTATAATTACACAAATGGAAGCTTCATTTGGTGGGTTACAAATGATGATAGAGCAATCAACAGCTGATAATTAAGAGAAAATATAATACAATATAACACAATTTGAAGTAGGACAATTAATGGGTTTAGAAGTTTATAATCAACAAAATGCAGTTTCTGACGATCCTTACGTATTAGTTTTAAAACTATACGAAGGGATTTTAAAATATCTATCTTTTGTAAAAGATGCAATTGATAACGGAAATATAGAAGCGAAGTTCACTTATATTAATAAGACAATAGCTATTTTTGATGAATTACGAAATGTATTAAACTTTGATGGTGGAGATGTAGCTTACTATTTAGACGGTTTATATTTATATCAAATTGAAACATTGTTTTCAGCTGGTATTGATGATAATATAAACGCTATTAATCAAGTAATTAAAGTAACACAAGGTTTAATTGAAGCATGGAAAGAAGAGACTGGTCTTTAAAGGCTCTAAGTGAGTTAAATAGAATTGACTCACTTGAATCTTTCGAAAAGGCAGATGCAATAGTTAGATGGCATGAAAACTATCTAAGTAAGAATGAAATTACAGATTTTGATCTTGAAAAAGATGATCTAATAAGATTATCAGAACTTTTTTTTAAAAATATAAAATTTTTAAAAGATCAAAAAGATATAGCAAGAGATGAAATAAAAAGAATTAATAATACTAAAAAATTTTTACAAAATTAATTCTTTTAATTTTATATCTTCTTTTTTTAAATATGACCTTATATTCTTTGGAATATTATTTACTCTACAACTCTCTTTAAATTTTTTATCCATAACACATTGAGTTTTTGGACAAATGTAAATAAAATCTTCATTTATGGCTATATTAATGTTATTAGATATAGTTATTTCATTTTGAGCAAGTATCTCTTCTCTTTGGGCTTTAGAAAGTAAATAACCTCTATTTTTTAAGTTTAAATCAATTGTTCTAATATTTAAGTTATCGTCATGTGAATTTTTGTAAATATCAAGCTCTTTGATTGATTTTATTTTTTTAATATTTTTTCTTAAAGAATTCAAATCATAATCTAAGAATTCAAAACTATTTTTTATACCCGATTCAAATTCTGAAATTAGTTTATCACTAAAATTATGTCTAAAATAGTTTCTTTTATATTTTTCATTTTCATTAGATTCATCAAAATAGTATTTGTAATTATTGTTTTCTAAATATTTTTGTAGTTTATCTTTTGAAATATCTAAAAGTGGTTTATAAAACAATACATTATTTTTGAAAGTGCATTTCTCTAAACCGATTAGCTCAAATAAACCAGCACCTTTTGTTAGTTGCATTAAAAACCATTCTAGTTTATCATTTAATTGGTGAGCTGTAATTAGTGTTTCATAATTATTACAAGTAATAATTTCAGTGAAAAAATCATATCTAATATCCCTAGCTTTTTTTTCAAAATTAGATGGTTCTTCATTGAAAATAATCTCTTTTATAAAGATGTTTTTATTATATTTTTGTGCTAATTGTTTAGCATAATTTACTTCATCTTTAGATTGAATACGAAGATTATAGTTAACAATTGCAATATCAAAAGAGATGTTTTTTTCTAAAAGAAGAAAGAATAGTGCGGTTGAATCTACACCTGCTGAAAATGCAAGAAGATTTTTTGTTTTTCTGATTTCAGTAAAATCTAATTGCATTTTAAAAGTATTATTTAATTACTGTTGCTAATAGTTTATCACCAACTAATTCAGTAACTTTAACTGTGTAAATTTCACCAAATTTAATTTGTGAAGTTTCACCATTTTCATCTATAAGTTCGTTATCATTGATGTAAATTTCACCATCAATATCAGGTGCCCAAATAGTTTTTCTAGCACTTAGTAGATATTCATGCTCATCACTTTCACCATCTACATAAACTTCAAAAGTTTCACCAATTTCAGATTCTAATGATTTTTGAGTAGTAGTTTCAATAACTTCCCCTAAAACTTCAGCTCTTTGGTCAATAATCTCTTGTTCAATTTTATATTCCATTTCAAAAGCTGATGTTCCTTCTTCATCTGAATATGAGAATACATTTGCTCTATCAAATCCAAAGTTTTTAACATATTTACATAACTCTTCAAAATCTTCTTCAGTTTCACCAGGGTGTCCTGCTATAAAAGTTGTTCTTACAAAAGAGTTTGGTTTTGATTTCATGTATGACATCAATTCATGAAGTTTTTCAAACTTTTTACCTCTTTTCATTACTTTTAACATATTTTTTGAAATATGTTGTAATGGCATATCAAAGTAGTTTACAAATACTTTTGAATCAGCAATTTTATCAATTAAAGATAGAGTTGTTGTAGATGGATATAGATATAAAATTCTAGCTGTTTTTATACCTTCAACTTTTTCTATTTCTTCAACTAATTTTTCAAGACCATCATTAATACCTTGGTCTCTTAAGAAAGATGATGAATCTTGAGAAATAAAAGTAATATCTTTATATCCTTTTGATACTAAAGATTTTACTTCTTTAACAAGTGATTCTAAAGTTCTTGAGTGAAGTTTTCCTTTAAATGATGGAATAGCACAAAACGAACAAGTTTGATTACATCCTTCACTTAATTTTACATATGCATGATATGAAGAACCTGTAATAACTCTTTCATTTGTATCAGTTGCTAAAAATACTTCATTTGTAAATTTTGATTGTTTTTGTCTAACCATTTCATCAATTTTGTCATAGTCACCAACACCAGTGAAAATATCAACTTCAGGTAAATCTTTTTGAAGTTCTTCTTGGTATCTTTGACTTAAACATCCTGACATAACTAATACTGAATCATCTTTTCTCTGGTCATGTAAATCGAAAATAGTGTTTAAACTCTCTTGTTTAGCACTATCTATAAATCCACAAGTATTTACAATGATTACATCAGCATCACTTCCATCATTTGTCATTTCATATTCAGCAAGTTTTCCTAGCATTATTTCTGAGTCAACTAAGTTTTTAGTACAACCTAAACTTACTAAATGTAATTTTTTACTTGGTTTTTGTGTTGTAAATTGCATATATTAATTTTTACCTTAATTTTTTTGAGATTTTATCATATTTATCTAATGAAGTTAATTAGCTACTTAAATCCAAATATTATCCAATAATCTAGTATTGCCTAATTTTGCGACAACTAAGATTATAGTATTTCCTTTCACTACTTCATTTATTTCATTAAATTGTCTATCAACAATTGCTACATATTCTACATCTAAGATGTTCATAGTCTCAAGCATTTTGTTTTTGATAACATCGCTTTTTAATTCATTTTTTCCTATTAATGAAGCTGCAAAATACAGAGATTTTGATATTAAAAGAGCATCTTTTCTTTGTTGCTCATCTAAATATACATTTCTGCTACTCATAGCTAAGCCATCACTTTCTCTTACTATATCACATGGAATAATATTAATTGGTAAGAAAAAATTTTCAACCATTTGTTGAATTAAACTTAGTTGTTGAGCATCTTTTTTACCAAAATATGCATTTGTTGGTTGAACTAGATTAAATAGCTTTAAAACAACTTGTAAAACTCCATCAAAGTGTCCAGGCCGCGTTTTCCCTTCTAAAACATAAGATTTATTTGGAGCTTTAACTAAAACTTCTTCTTTAGAATACATTGTTGAAATTTCAGGCATAAATACGTAATCAACTTTGCACATTTGACAAATTTTTTTATCTGCTTCATCTTTTCGTGGATATTTATCTAAGTCTTCCCCCGGTAAAAATTGAGTTGGATTTACAAATATTGAAACAACAACAATTTCATTTTCTTCTCTTGCTTTTTTAATTAAAGATATATGTCCATTGTGTAAAGCTCCCATAGTTGGAACAAAACCAACAGTTCCTTTAATCTCTTTTCTAATATTTTGAAGTTCTTCAATAGTTTTTAAAACTTGCAATTTATGTGTCCTTTTTATTTTCCATCAAAATTTGGATTTAATTTTAGTAATACTAAATCTGCAATCATATTTCCAATAAGTGTCAAAAATGCTCCAATTATTAATATCCCCATAATCACAGGATAATCATGACTTAATGCACTTTGGAAAAATAATAATCCCATTCCATCAATTGAAAAGATTGTTTCAAGTATTACTGAACCTCCAATTATTCCAGGTAGTGAAAGTCCTAACATAGTAATAATAGGTGGGTATAAATTTGGCAAAATGAATTTTTTTAATATTTTTTTATCATCAATTCCTCTAGCTTTTGCAAAGAAAATATAATCACTTTTAAGAATTTCTATAGTTAAACTTCTTACATATAATGTTAAACTTCCAATTCCACCAAAAATCATAATAGAAATAGGTAAAATCAAATGCCAAGCAAAATCTAAATAGTAAGCTAAACTTCCATCATCAGGTACACTATGAAGTCCTGCTATAGGAAGTATTTCAAAATTAACTGCAAAAACTAGAACTAATAATAATGCTAGATAAAAACTAGGCATTGAAAAACTTAATAGGGATAGTTGACTACTAAATCTATCAAAAAAACTATTTTTATTTAAAGCTGATTTTATTCCTAAATATAAACTTATTACAAAAATAAAAACCATTGCTATTATATTTATAGTAAGAGTAATTGGAATTCTACTTAATATTTCATCTTTTACCATACTTCCACTTGCAAATGATATTCCAAAATCTAAATGCAATATAGCCATAAACCATGAAAAAAACTGCACATATAATGGTTTATCTAAACCATAGATTGCTTTTAACTGCTCAATTGACTCAGGCGTAATATTTGGATTTAACTCTCCACTTGCGAAAAAAGAGTTTGGGGCAGCATTAATTGCTATAAAAGATATTAAGCTAATAATGAATAACATAATGAATAAATAAACTAATTTTCTTGCCAATAATTTCATTTGGCAATTATACAAAACTTAGGATTAAAATGATTGGTGTAGATATCACAGTTATAAGCAGAATGGAAAAAATGTACGACAAATTTGGAAACAAAGCCTACAAAAAGTTTCTAAATGATGATGAAATAGCATTAATTAAAAAACCTGTAAATGCAGCTGGATTTTGGGCAGCTAAAGAGGCTGCTAGTAAAGCTTTAGGTACAGGAATCGGAAAAGATTGTTCTTTCCATGATATAATGATTAGTAAAAGCGATAAAGGGGCACCTTTAATTTCTTTTTCTGATAAGATTAATAATAATTTTAAAATAGAAAACTCAAGTATATCAATTTCTCATGATGGAGGATTTGCAATAGCTGTTGTTGCTATTGAAACTAAAAAGGATTAAAAAAATGGTATGTCAAAATAAATCTAGTAATTTAACAAGGAAAGAATCATTAGTTCGATTGTTTTTAGGAATAGGACTAGTTATTTTAACTTTATATTTCCAAAGTGTAATTTTACTAATTATGGCCATTGCTTTAATCTTAAATGCATTTTTTCAAAAATGCTATTTTTATGAACTTTTGGGAATCAATAAAGAGATAAAAAAACAAAATAGTTTTTTTTATTCTTTACCAAAATACAACCCTCAACCTGTTTTTGTTTTAGATAAAGAGTTTAAATTTATTTATCAAAATGATGCATCTTTTGAAATTTTTAATAAGTTTAAAAATGAAGAAATTACAAAATATTTTCAATCTTTATTTGACTTAGATACTTTGAAAAAAAATAAAAATACTACAGAGATACAATACAAATTTGATGAAAATAATATCTATTTATTTGAAATTATTTATGAACTAGATTTAGATTTGATTTTAGTTTATGCAACAAATATTACTAATGTAATAAAAGCAGAGCAAGAAATTGTTGAAACTCAAAAAGATATTATTTATAGAATGGGTGAAATAGGTGAAACAAGAAGTAAAGAAACAGGTAACCATGTAAAAAGAGTTGCTAAGTATTCAGAACTTTTAGCTTTAAAATATGGTCTTTCTCAAGAAGATGCAGAACTTCTAAAATTTGCTTCACCAATGCATGATATTGGAAAAGTAGGAATTGAAGATGGTATTTTAAAAAAACCTGGAAAATTAACTCCCCAAGAGTTTGAAATAATGAAAACCCATGCTGAATTAGGGTTTAATATGCTAAAAAGTTCTGATAAACCTATTTTAAAAGCAGCTTCAATTGTAGCCCATGAACACCATGAAAAATGGGATGGTTCTGGTTATCCTAGAGGTTTAAAGGGTGAAGAGATTCATATCTTTGGAAGAATAACAGCTGTTGCCGATGTATTTGATGCTTTAGGTAGTGAAAGATGTTATAAGAAAGCTTGGGAATTGGATGATATTTTTAAACTATTTAAGGAACAAAGTGGAAAACACTTTGACCCTAAACTTATAGATTTATTTTTTGAAAACTTCGATGAGTTTGATAAAATCAGATTAGAATATAAAGATTAAATTATTCTATCGTATCTAAATTATCAATAGCAAATTCTAATAAAATCTCTTTTGGCATTAGTTTTAAAGTTGCACTTGAAGTTGATTTAGCCAAAATCTGTGGTGCGCAACCTGCATCATAGGCTTCTTTCCATCTTAAAGCACATAAACACCACTTGTCTCCATCTTTTAAACCTGGAAAACCATAATATGGCATTGGTGTAGTTAAATCATTTCCACGGGATTTTGAGAACTCTAAAAATTCATCAGTTACGATTGCACATACTGTATGTGTTCCACTATCATCAGGTGTAGTTCTACATAAACCATCTCTAAAATATCCTGTCATTGGTGAAGTACAACATACTTCTAAATTAGTTCCTAAAATATTTGTTTGCATATAAAATACCTTTTATTTATTTTTTGAAATATATCTTTCTAATATAATTTTTGCGGCAATGGAATCAACTCTTCCATCCCTTTTGTATTTTATATCACCTTTGATTAAATCTTCCGCTTCAATTGAACTCATATTCTCTTCACAGTATTCAAATGGTATCTTTAAGTCAAGTAAATTTGTAAAATGTTTGATTCTTTTTTGCATATCTTCACTTGCACTTGGGTATCCAATAATAAGTTTGTCAATTTCCCACTCTTTTAAAAATATGTTTACATCATTTGAAGCTTGATTTCTATTTTTTCTAAGTATTGCTGCTTGTGGTGTAACTATTGAACCATTTAAGCAAATAGCTACACCTATTCTTTTTAGACCTATGTCTATACAAGCTAATTTCATTTAGTGTCTTTTATGAAAGTATTTCATCTGCAACGTCATATTTATTTGCAGTCATTAAGTGAACTTTAGGGTGAAATTTATTTAATTCATTAAATAAATCTTTACTAAGTTGCATTCCAACTTTGTGCTCTTCTTCTTCTGAAATAGCATGGGCTGCTTCAAGTTTATCAATCCAGTTTTGAGGTACATGAATTCCTGGTACTTGAGCTGATAAAAATAGTGCAGTTCTTAGTTTTGTAATAGGAAATACACCAAAAATCAATTGTGATTTTTGCTTCATATTTGCCACATCTGTTTTTGCGTTGTTAAAAGATTCTAGTAATTTTTTTGCATTATCAACATCAAAAACAGGTTGGGAAACAATTCCTATAGCACCATTTTGAATTTTTTGATGCATTTTTCTTTCTAAAGTTGAAAAGTTTTTAGCATATGAATTCACAACTGCAAATGGATAAATTTGTTTTGGTTCGATTTTAAAAGGTCGACCTGCAAAATCCATTCCATAATTAAATGATTTAATCATTTTTAAAAGCATAAGTGAATTTGCTTCAAATACACCTTTTGTGTGAGGTTGATCACTCATTTTAGCAGGATCTCCTGTTAGAGTTAAAATAGCTCTAACATCAAAATCATTTGCACCCATTAGATCAGATTGTAATGCAATCTTATTTCTATCTCTCATACTCATAGTTGCAATAACAGGTTTACCAAACTCTTGTTGAAGTTTTAAGGCTCCAAAAAGTGCATTGTATTTTAGTTTTGCTAGAGGATTATCCGTTGTAGAAAAACCATCAACTTTTTTGTCTAAATTAAATTTTCTTATTTTTTCAATGATATTGTGCATTGATGGTTCATGCTGAGGTGTAGTTTCTAATGTTAAGAACTTATCCTCTTGTAATTTTTGAAATAAAGTTTCAAATATCAAAAATTTTCCTTTTAATAGTTTTTAGTAATTTTTAGATAAAATTATATCCTTTTAAGACTAAAATTAGGGAAAATTGATGAAATTAGCGGTATTTGATTTTGATTCGACATTAATGGATGGTGAAACAATAGACTTTTTAGCAAAGCCATTAGGTTTAGAAGAAAAAGTTGCAAGCATAACTGAAGAAGCAATGGCTGGAAGATTAGATTTTTTTGAGTCATTAATCGAAAGGGTGTCTTTACTAAAAGGACTAGAATATTCAAAAGCAGTAGAAATTTGTCAAGATTTACCTCTAATGCCTGGAGCATATGAAACAGTTGCTAAACTAAAAGAGAATGGTTATAAAGTAATTTGTTTTTCTGGTGGTTTTAGAATAGGAACATCTCCTGCAAAAGATAAGTTAGGTTTAGATGCAGATTTTTCAAATATCTTACATGAAAAAGATGGAATTTTAACAGGACTTGTTGGTGGAGACATGATGTTTGGATTTTCTAAAGGTGATATGATTCAAAGAGTTCAAGCTATGCTTGGTGTTACTAAAGAAAATACTTTAGTAGCAGGTGATGGAGCAAATGATGTATCAATGTTCCCATTTGCTGATAAAAGAGTTGCTTTTTGTGCAAAAGAAGTACTGAAAAAAGAAGCAAATATCATAGTAGATACAAAAGATTTAACACAAATATTAAAAGAAATTTAAGGAGATTATTGTGAGTTTAAAAGAAGATATAAATTTTTCACTTTGGTGTGATTTTATAGAAAGAGATTTTTTAGAAAATAGATTCAAAGAGATTTTAAGTGAAGAGATTATTCATGGTGCTACTTCAAACCCAGCAATTTTTGAATCTTCAATTTCTACGTCTATGGCATATAAACAACAACTTGATATGCTTCAAGCAAATAATTCAAAAACAATTTATGAAGAGTTAGCAATAACTGATATTAAAAGAGCTGCAACTTTAATGGCTGATTTACATAAGCAAAATGTAGACGATGGATTTATTTCTATTGAAGTTGATCCATTATTATGTGATGATGCAGCTGGTACTATTGAAGAAGGAATTAGACTTCATAACACAATTAGTTCTGATAATGTAATGATTAAAGTACCTGCTACTGAAGCTGGTTATATAGCTATGAGAGAACTTACTTCAAGGGGTATTCATGTAAACGCTACTTTAATTTTTTCACCTACTCAAGCTATTAAATGTGCTCAAGCTTTAGATGAAGGAATTAAAGAATCAAATAAAAATATAAAAGCTGTAATTTCTGTTTTTGTATCTAGATTTGATAGATTATGTGATAGTGATTTTGCTAATAAAGGTTTAGAAAAATCTAAGTTAGGAATTATGAATGCAACTAAATGTTACCATGAAATAAATAAGTTTAATAATGAAAATATTAGAACACTTTTTGCAAGTACTGGAGTTAAAGGAAATGAGTTAACACCAAGTTATTATGTTGATAATTTAATTTATCCAAACTCAGTAAATACAGCACCTTTAGGAACTATTGAGGAGTGGGTTGTAGATGGTGTGAAAGAACAATCAACAATTCCTTCAAATGATGAGTGCGATGAATATTTTGAAACACTGAAAGAAAAAGGTGTAAATATGGATGAGGTTTATACAAAACTTTTAACAGATGGATTAGATGCATTTAAAGTATCTTTTAAAGAACTATTATCTAAGTTAGTTAAATAATAGTTACAATTTAATAACACAAGTAAAGATTTCAGTTAAGAATATTTAGCTAAAATTAAAGAAAATAAAAAGGTAAAAAGATGAAAAAGTGGAGTCCTGATAGCTGGAGAGATTTCCCAATTAAGCAACAACCAACTTATAATGATGTTGAGAAGTTATTAAAAGTTGAAAAAGAGTTAGCTTCATATCCTCCTTTAATTTTTGCAGGAGAAGCTATAAATCTTAAAAAAGATTTAGCAGATGTTGTAAATGGTAAAGCATTTCTACTTCAAGGTGGAGATTGTGCTGAATCATTCGATGCATTTAATGCTGGAAATATTAAAGATTTATTTAAAGTAATGATGCAAATGGCAGTTGTATTAACATTTTCAGGTGGTTGTCCTGTTGTAAAAGTAGGAAGAATTGCAGGACAATTTGCAAAACCAAGAAGTGCTGATTTTGAAGAGATAAATGGAATAGCATTACCTTCATATAGAGGTGATATTATTAATGAAATTGGTTTTGATGAAAAATCAAGAAGACCAAAACCTAAAAAACTTTTAAAAGCATATAACCAAAGTGCAGCAACATTAAACCTTTTAAGAGCATTTGCTAGAGGTGGATTTGCTGATTTAAATCAAGTTCATTCATGGAACCTAGACTTTGTAAAAGATAATACTTTAGGTGAAATGTATGAAGATTTAGCAGATAAAATTTCTCAATCTTTAAAATTTATGGAGTCTTGTGGAATTACAAGTGAGAATACAGCTCAGCTAAATCAAACAACTTTATATACTTCACATGAAGCTTTACTTTTAAATTATGAAGAAGCTTTAACTAGAAAAGATTCAATAACAGGTGACTGGTTTAACTGTGCTGCTCATATGTTATGGATTGGTGATAGAACTAGAGATTTAAAAGATGCGCATATTGAGTATTTTAGAGGAATTAAAAATCCAATTGGTTGTAAAGTTGGTCCAACTATGAAAGAGGATGAATTAATTCAATTAATTGACAAATTAAATCCTGAAAATGAAGCTGGAAGATTAAACTTAATAGTTAGAATGGGTGCAAATAAAATAGCTGATCATTTCCCTAAACTTTTAGCAAAAGTTAAAAAAGAGGGTAAAAATGTATTATGGTCAAGTGACCCTATGCATGGAAATACTATCAAAGCTGAAAATGGTTATAAAACTAGAGATTTTGAAGCAATCTTGTCAGAAGTAAGACAGTTCTTTAAAATTCATAAATCTGAAGGTACATATGCAGGTGGTATTCACTTAGAAATGACTGGACAAAATGTAACTGAGTGTACAGGTTCTTGTTCTTCTTCTATTACTCAAGAAGGATTATCAAGTAGATATCATACTCAATGTGATCCAAGATTAAATGCTGACCAAGCACTAGAGTTATCATTTATGATAGCTGATACTTTAAAAGAAGCTAGAAAAGATTTAATTATATAAGTTAAATAAGAGATAAAAAGAGTTTTAAACTCTTTTTATTTAGAAAAGATTTCTCTGTAGTTTTCTTCTTTAAATCCTACAATAACTTTGTCATCAAAAGTTACTACAGGTCTTTTTAGAAGAATTGGCTCTTTGCATAGCCATTCTAATTTTCCATTATCATCAAGGTTTAGTTCTTTTAGTTTTAATTCTCTATAAGTTGTACTTCTTGAATTAAATAATACATCAATTCCAACTTTTTCTACCCATGATTTAATTTCAATTTCGCTAGGTTTTGTAGTTTTTAAGTCAACAAATTCAAACTCATATCCATTGTCTTTTAAAAACTTTTTTGCTTTATTTACTGTACTACAAGTTTTAATTCCATAAATAGTCATAATTAAAATCTCTACTCAATAATTTTTGGAACTATAAAGTATCCATCTTCAGATTTTGGTGCATTTGCTAATATAGCTTTTGCTCTTTCTAAATCTTGAACAGGCTCATCTTCTCTTAAAGGTGTTCCACCTTCAATAGTACTAAATGTAGCTTCAATATTTGAAACATCAATTTCATTTAGATTTTCAACAAAATTAATAATGTCTCCTAATTCTGCTTTTAAAGACTCTTTTTTTTCATCACTTATTTCTAAACTTGAAAGCTTTGCAAGTTTTTCGATTAGTTTATCATCTACTGTCATGATATTCCTTAAGCTTAATTTTTTGACATTGTAGCCAAAAACTGTTTTGTTAGCCTTTAAATTAGAATTATGTTACAATGTATTAATAATATAAAATTAGGGAAATACCATGGGAAGTATGATTGATAATTATATTGGAAGTGAAATAGACTTAGAAGTAATCACACCACTTTTTAAAGAAGATGATTACGAAATTTACTGGTTAGGAATAGATAATGAAACTGCATTTAGATGTAATGTATATCTTATTAAAGCTGGAAATGAAGCTATTATAATTGACCCAGGAAGTAGGGCATTTTTTGATGAAGTTAAACAACGAGCTTTAGAAATTGTTCCACTAGAAAACATAAAAGGTTTAATTTTATGTCATCAAGACCCTGATGTTGCAGCTTCAATGGTTGATTGGCTTACTCTAAAAAGTGATATCATAATTTATTCGAGTGATAGAACAAATGTTTTATTACCCCATTATGGAATTGAAGATTATCAGTATTATAGTATTAATCAAAATCCTGTATATACATTTGAAAATGGTAGAAAAATAGAGTTTGTAGAAGCTCCATTTCTACATTTCCCTGGGGCATTTACTACTTATTGCTTAAGTTCAAAGTTTGTTTTCTCTGGCGATATTTGGGCTGCCCTTGATATAAATTGGGAGTTAGTAGTAAGTGATTTTGAAGAGCATATCAATAATATGAATCTTTTTCATATTGATTATATGGCATCTAATAGAGCAGCAAAAGGATATGTTCAAAAAATTGAAAACAAAGAAATAGATGCAATTTTGCCCCAACATGGTTCAATTATAAATAAAGCCCATGTTGATGAAGCTTTAGATTATTTAAGAACATTAAGATGTGGAATTGACATAGCTTATGGTGAAAGTTAATGGTAGCAACTCAAGAAAATATTGATTTTCAAAAAGAAAATAAAAAACTTAATAGAAAAATTAAGTTATTAGAACAATCTTTAGAACAGTTTGGAAATATTAAAAAGAAGTATGATGATTTAATATTAAAGCTTAATGATAAAGATGAAAAACTTTTAGAAGCGAATATAAATCTTGAAGAAAAAGTATTAGAAAGAACTCAAGAACTTCAAAACTATATTGATGCAATAAACAATGTTGCAATGGTAATTGAGTTTGATAATGATTTTAATATTTTAAGTGTAAATGAAACTTTCATAAAGAAATCTGGATATAAAGAAGAAGAGTTATTAAAACTAAATTTAGATGATATTTTAGAAGGTAGTAGGTCAAATATATTTTTAAAAGAATTAAAAGAATCTCTTTCTAAAAGTGAAATAGTAAAATATAGTAATAGGTTTTTAAATAAAAATAATGAAGAGTTTTTTTTAAAAAATGCATATTTTACAATTGATGAAAAAAACAAAAAACACATGGTTATTGGTTTTTCCGTAACAAATGAAACTTTAGAAAAAAAAGAGTTCAATAAAAAAGTAATTGAAAAAATCAGAGAAGCTAATAGTAATGATTTAAAAAATAAAAAAACAATAGCTAATATGACTCTAAGATTAGAACAATATGAGACATATTTAAAGTCTTTAAAAAAAGATACAGAGATTTTAAAAGAAAAGCTAATTATTAAAAATAGACAAATTATAAGTTTTGAAGAACAATTAGCAACTATAGATAAAAAGTATCAAAATATAATAGCTTCAAAAAATAAAGAAATGGAAACATACAGTAGAACTATTCACACTTTAAGAACAGAAAATGAAAAACTTCATGATGAAAATGATGATTTAAAAAGAGCAATATTAAAGCTTCAAAAAGAAGCTGAAAAATAGTTATAAACTATTTACTTCTTTTTTCGTAAAACTCTTTTTTAAATTCAGTCCAGTTATCATTTAAAATAGCTTCTCTAGCTTGTTTCATAAGACTTAGATAATAATGTAAGTTATGAATTGATGCTAACTTATAATAAGTGATTTCACCAGCTCTTAATAAGTGATTAATGTATGCTCTTGTAAAGTTTTGACAAGTATAGCAATCACACTCAGGATCTATTGGATTTGGGTCTTCTTTATATTTAGCATTTTTAATTTGTACTTTTCCAAATGATGTAAATAATCCACCATTTCTGGCATTTCTAGTTGGCATTACACAATCAAACATATCAACACCTCTTTCGATGTTTTCAATTAAATCCTCAGGTGTACCAACTCCCATAAGATATCTAGGTTTATCTTCAGGCATAAATTGAGTTGTCCATTCAACCGTATCATACATATCTTGATTTGGCTCACCAACACTAAGTCCACCAATAGCAAAACCATCATAATCTTCTAAGGCACATAGTTGTTTAGCTGAAATTTCTCTATATTTCTTACTTGTTCCACCTTGAATAATTGCAAAGATATTTTGATTAGTTCCTATACCTTTTGCTTTTTGCTCTTTATGATATTCAATGGCTTCTTTTGCCCATTTTGTAGTTCTTTCAATAGAAGTCATTATTCTTTCATCGGTATTTGGTAAAGCAACTAAATCATCTAAAATCATCATTATATCGCTACCTAAATCATATTGAGTATCTAAAACACTTTGAGGTGTAAAGTAGTGCTTACTTCCATCAATATGGGATTTAAACATAATTCCATTTTCATCGGGTTTTGAGTTTTCTCCTAAAGAAAAAGCTTGAAATCCGCCTGAATCTGTTAAAAATGAATTGGGAAATTTCGAAAAGCCATGAAGACCTCCAAACTTTTTAACTAATTTACTTCCAGGTCTTAAATATAAGTGGTAAGTATTTCCTAAAATGATTTTTGCACCCATGCTTAGCATGTCATTTGCATCAAGTGCTTTTACAGTTCCTTGTGTTCCAACTGGCATAAAAACAGGAGTTGTTATTGTTGAATGAGCAGTTTTAATAGTACAGGCTCTAGCTCCACCTGATTTACCATCAATTTTAAATTCCATGAAAAAATAATACCTTACAAATCTAATTTTCGCAATTATATCTAAACTATCTTGATAACAAATTCATTCAAAACTTCTATTAAAGAATTTAAGATATAATATTCCGATGAAAAAAATACTAATTATATTAGATGGTATTGTTGCCAAAAGATTAATGGAAAGAATTGTTGAAGCTAACACAGGTGAAAATTCTTACGATATTATATATTTAAATGATGTAATCTTACCAGTACAAAAACCATCAAATTTTACTTTTTATAAATTTGACCCAACTTCAAAATCAAAACTAGCAATGGTTTTAGATAAAAATATTCACACTGAAGTGTTAATGGCTCTTAATACAAAAGATGAAATGCTTAATGTTATTAAAAATATAAGAGAACATAAAAAAAATCTTCAAATGAATATCTTGGATTACTGGGGTATTAAAGTAGATGATGAGCATGTTAATGTTTATAAAGGTATTGAAGTTTTAGCAAATGGTATGGTTGAAAAACTTCCAAATGTTCCCGTTGTTGCCCAGAATATTGGTTTAAAACAGGGTGAAATTATGGAAATTAGAGTTCCATTTGGTAGTTCATATGCTTATAGATATATAGGTTCAATTGAACAAAAAGAGTGGAAAATATTTGGTTTATATAGAAATCAAAAAATGGTAAATATAAAACCTTCTTTTGTAATCAAACCAAATGATATTATTTTAGTAATAGGAAATCCAAAAGTTTTAATGCAAGTTTATAATGCAATCGGTAAAACTCAAGGTCAATTCCCTATGCCATTTGGACATAATTTATATCTACATTTAGATTTATATTTAGAAACATTTGATAGTGTAAAAAAAGCCATTCAAGAAGCAAAGTTTTTAAATCAAAGATTAAAAAACAATCAACTAATTGTAAAGGTTACTAGACCTACAACAGTTGATATTATGACTTACATAAAAGATGAGTTAAGACATCATCCTAGTATTAAGTTAGTTATAGATTATGCAAATATTGGATTTAAGAAAAATATTAAAGAAGACTTTAGAAAGTTTGACATTGGAATGATAATGTTAACTCAAGTTATGTTCAAAGATAAAAAGAGAATCTCAAGAGTAATTAATATGAAAGTACCTATTTTTAAAATAGGTTTAGAAAATCTAAAATCAGTAAAACAAACAATTGTTGTTTTAAATGATACTAATTCATATGAACAAATTTCTCCAATGATTTTTGATGTATCAAGTCAAATAAAAACTAAAATTAAAATATTTGATTTAGACCCAATTGGAAGTGTAAAAGATAAATCAGAATTACTAGGTCACTTTGAGAACTTAGCAAAAATCTTTAATGAAAAACTAGAAATAGTTTCAAACGGAGCTAATCCTATAAGGGCAGTTGCTAAAGAAGAAAATCTATTACAAATAATGCCTTTAAAAAAAGATATGTTTGAAGATAGGTATTCATTTAAGTTTTTATACACAAATTCAGATTTATTATCATTTGATAAAAATAAAAATAATCAACTATTAATACCAATTTCAGAAGAAGATGACAAGGAATAAAATTTAATGAATTTTGAAAAATATCCATTTGAAAAATTAGCAGAAGTATTAGCTGATGTTGTACCTAATGGTGAGTATGAGGCATCAGCTTTAACTATAGGTGAACCAAAGTTTCAAACTCCACAGTTTATTCAAGACGCTTTAAAAGAAAATACAGCTTTACTTCAAAAATATCCTGCAAGTGCTGGAGAACCTGTATTAAAACAAGCAATGAAAAACTTTATAAAAAACAGATTTAATGTAGAAGTAACTTTAGAACAAATTATCCCTACATTCGGTACTAGAGAAGTATTATTTAACTTCCCTCAATTTGTTTTATTTGATAAAAAAAATCCAGTTATGGCTTATACTAATCCTTTTTATCAAATTTATGAAGGTGCTGCTATTGCTAGTAGAGCTGAGGTAATTCATATTGATTTAACTAAAGAGAATGATTTTCAACCTAGTTTAACTGAAGATGAAATGAAAAGATGTGATTTAGTGATTTTAAATTATCCTAATAATCCAACTTCAGCTGATATTACTATTGATGATTTAGCTTTATGGGTTAAAAAAGCTTTAGAGTATGATTTTGTTTTAGTAAATGACGAATGTTACTCAGAAATATATTTTGATGAAAGTGACAAACCTGTTTCTATTTTAGAAGCTTCAATTAAAGCTGGAAATAGTGATTTTAAAAATGTAATTGCTATGAATTCTATTTCAAAAAGAAGTAGTGCTCCAGGTCTTAGAAGTGGTATTATTGCAGGAGATGCTAAGTTATTAAAAGCATATATGAAATATAGAACTTATGTTGGTTGTGCTAGTCCTGTACCTTTACAACAAGCAGCAGCTGTTGCTTGGAATGATCAAAAACATGTAGATGAATTTAGAGCAATTTATAAAGAAAATTTTGAAATTGCTAAAGAGATTTTAGGGGTAGAACCACCTAAATCGACTTTTTATATTTGGTTAGAAGTTGGAGATGAAATTCAATTTACAAGAGAATTATATAAAGCAAAAAATATTAAAGTTTTACCAGGAAGTTTTTTAGGAAGAAATGGAATTGGTAAAGGGTATGTGAGAATTGCCCTTGTAGAAAATGCAACAAAAACAAGAGAAGTATTAACAAGATTAAAGGATTTTATGAATGAACAAAGATGAATTACAAGAAGCTAGAACTAATCCAGACTTTTTAAAGTATTTGGAAGAAAATAGACTAAAAGCAATTGAAGAAGATAACTTAGCTTTGATGTATGAAACTTTGGATTCAATGTTAGTGTTAGATTTAGAAGAAGAAAAGATTAATAATCTTTATCAAAATATTTTAAAAACAGCATTTAACAAAATAGAAAAAATTGTAAATGAAGATAAAAAACTTAATTTAAAAGATGAAAACTTATTATTAGTAAGAGCTTTATATGAGCATGGAATTGAAAAATGGTCATATGATAATTTTGATGGTTCAAAAGAAATTATGTTTGTATTATCAAACATAGTTGATGATGAACTTCTTGAAAAAGCTCTAAATGTTTTAGTTATAGTGTTATCAAATAAAATGACTTTAGATGAATTTTATGAAGCTAAAGTTAACCATGATATCAATGATATTCAAGAAGAACATGGTTATTTTATAGTTAATTTTAAATTTGATGTTGATGAGTATTTGTCTTTAAATGAAGCTGTACTAAAAAAAGAGTATGAAAATTTAAAACATCTTCTGGAAGCTTAATGAAAGTTCATTTTATTGGAATAGGTGGAATCGGTCTTTCAGCACTTGCAAGATTTTTAAAACATGATGGATATGAAGTTAGTGGATCTGATATTAAATCTACACCTATAACTCAAGCTTTACAAGAAGAGGGTATAAAAATTTTTACTCCTCAAAGCAGTGAAAATATATCATCAGATTTAGATTTAGTAATTTATTCAGCAGCTGTTACAGATGAAAATCCTGAGTTAATACAATCTAGATTAATGAAAATTAGAACATTATCTAGAAAAGAGTCTTTACCTATTATTTTAGGTGATAAGAAAAACTATTGTGTAGCAGGAGCTCATGGTAAATCAACAACAACAGCTATACTTGCTTCTATTTTAGAAAGTAGTGCAATAATAGGGGCTATTTCAAAGGATTTTAATTCTAATTTTAGATATGTAAATGATATGGTTGCCTTTGAAGCTGATGAATCAGATGCTTCATTCTTACTTTCAAATCCATTTTGTTCTATAGTTACAAATGCTGAACCTGAGCATATGGAATATTATAATTATGATTATGAAAAATTTTTTGCTGCTTATGAAAAGTTTATTAATCTTGCAAAAATAAAAGTTATAAATGGTGAAGATGAACACCTAAAGAAATTAAATTTAAGTGAAGATGTATTTAAACTTTACCCATCAAAAGATATTAAAAACATAAGTTTTATAATAAAAGAAAATCAACCTTATACTAAATTTGAATTATTAAATTATGGATATTTTGAAGTTTGGGGATTTGGTGAACACATAGCCTTAGATGCATCTTTAGCAATAATTGCTGCTTTAAATGAACTTAGTATTGAAGAGATTAGAATAAATATCCTAAATTACAAGGGAATTAAAAAAAGATTTGATTTTGTTCAAACAAGTGAAAAATTTCTTGTAATAGATGATTATGCTCATCATCCAACAGAAATAAAAGCAACAATAAATTCAGTACAGCAATACTCAAATTTAAAAAATGTATCAAAAAAAATAGTAATATGGCAACCTCATAAGTACTCAAGAACCATTGATAATCTTGACGGCTTTAAAACATGTTTTGAAGGCTGTGATGAGCTAGTTATTTTACCTATTTGGACTGTAGCAAATGAGAAAAAAGTTGAAATAGATTTTGCAAAAGAGTTTGAAAAATATAATCCAATTTTTGCAAATAGTATCAAAACTAGTGTTGGGATGATACAATTAATTGATGAAAATAAAATTGTTAAAACATATGAAGATGGTTTAGTTTTAGGTGTAGGAGCAGGTGATATAACATATCAACTTAGACATTAGGTTAGGAAAATTATGAGTGATAACTTTTTTAAAGATTTGAATGTATTTAAAAGTTTTAATGATGTTATGAATAATGATAATTATAAAATTATTCCTAAAGATTGGTATGTAATCGCAAGTGATGTTAAAAACTCAACAACTTTAATTGAAAATGGAAGCTACAAAGATATAAACTTTGTAGCTTCTATGACAATTATGGGTATTATAAATATTGACAAAAGTGTTGATATTCCTTATATTTTTGGTGGCGATGGTGCTACTATTTTAGTTCCCCCTTCTTTTATAAAAAAAGCAAATAAAGTATTACTCGATTGTAAAAAACTAGCAAATGAACTTTACTCAATTGAATTAAGAACAAGTAGTTTTCTAGTTGAAGACCTGTATAAAAATGACTTAGATTTAAGTATTTTAAAATATGAAGTTTCAAAAGATTATAGACAAACAATTTTAAAAGGTAATGCTATAGAATTTATTGATAAAAGTATTAGAAAAGATGAATCTTTTTCTAATGATATTGATAAAAATTATGAAGCATCTTTTGATGGTTTAGAGTGTAGATGGAGTGAATTAAAAGCTCCTAAAGATGAAGTTTTATCATTGCTTATAAAAGTAAAAAATGATGATATAAGCAAATATAAAGACATTTTAGACAATATTGAAAAAATAGCTGGAATCTATCAATTTAGAACTCCTGTTAGAAATGAGAATTTAGTTATAACTAATAGTAAAAAGAAATTAAGTACAGAAGTTTCACTAAAAAGTTATAATACAAAAAAAGTATTTGCTCAATATGTAAAAACAGTTATTGAAAATATATTAGGAAATATTTTATTTAAATTTGGAAGTGATGATTGGAAAGGTTACAAAAGTAGAATCCTTAGAACTTGTGACACAGAAAAATATGAAAATATGTTAAAGATGGTAATTTCTACTAAAAAAAATGAAACAAAAAAACTTATTGAATATTTAGAAGAAGAGTTTAAAAGTGGAAATATTGTTTATGGAATTCATAAATCAAATACAGCTTTGATGACTTGTTTAATATTTCAAAGACATGGTAACCATGTTCATTTTGTAGATGGAAATGATGGTGGATATGCATTAGCCGCTAAAGAGTTAAAAAAGAAACTATAAAACAGAAATATAACCGTTTTCAATACTTATTTTACCATCTAATTCATACTCAAAAACTTTTCCTTGATATTTTAAAACTGCATCATCATAATTTGGATTAATTTTACAATACTCTAAAAATTCATCATTATTTGAATGGTTTTTATAGTTTGGAATAAGACTTTTAATAAATTCATCAATATCATATATAACTTTTATTAAACCTTGTTTTACATATAAATTTGTACCTAAACTATCATTCATACGATGGGCAAATGTGTAAACTTCTTTATTCATTTTTAAAGCATATTCAATTGATGAAATTGTTCCTGAGTTTAAATCTGCTTGGGAAACAATTAAAATATCTCCTAAAGCTACAACTATTTCATTTCTATGAACAAAGGTATATTTTCTAGCTTTTTCATTATCTTCATATGCTGAAAGTAGTAGTCCATTTTTTTCTATGTCTATAATTAGTGATTTATTTATACTTGGATATTTTATATCAAGGCCATTTGCTACAACTGCTATTGTATTGTTTGAACCAGCTCCTAAGTGAGCAAGGGCATCAGTACCCATAGCAGCTCCGCTAACGATACAAATTCCATGAGATGATAGTTTTCTTGAAAGTTCTGTAACTAAAGTTTTTGTGTAGTTTATAGGCCTTCTTGTACCTACTATAGATATTTTCTTTTTATTTAAAAGATTTGTATTTCCTATATAAAAAATATTTTTTGGATAATTTTTCATTGAAGTTAATTCTGGAATTTTAAAGTTTAAAAGAGATGACATAAATAGCCTTTATATAATAAAAATTATTATATAAAATCTTGGCTTTATTTAAAGTTGATTAATATAAATAGCTTGTATTTCTTTTAGGATTTCTTTTGATTCTTTTAAAACTTCAAATGTCTCTTTATATGGGTGACCAATTGCTATTGCAAAACCATTTTTTTTAGCTATTTCGATTGCTTTTAAAAGTTGATTTTTGATGTATTTCTTGTCTTTTTTATTATCAATGAAAGTATTTCTTACAATATAAGGTTGATTGTATTTTAAAGCATATTTTTTTGCTACAGAATTCGGTGAAGTTCTACTATCAACAAAAGTAAAATTATACTTTGTAAGAGCCTTAAAAAGTTTGTCCATAGATTTATCGTCTTGAGTGAAAACAGAACCTGTATGATTGTTTATGTAATTTGCATTAGGAAATAACTCTCTAATAGTTTTTATTCTGGTTTCAATTTTTTTATAACTATCATTTACATTTAAAACACCAGCTTCTTGACTTTTGAAATTTGGAGATGCTTCAAGTGGTAAATGTATCATGTGATATGGTACAGATTTAGCTACTTTTGCAGAATAAGGTCTTAAATCAGTTGGAGGTAAAAAAGATAAATTAATTGTATAACCAACTTCTTTTGCTTTTTTAACTTGATAATTTGTAGTAATGTCATCAATTATAATCGCAAGTTTTGGTTTTTTATTGTCTAAATTTTCTTTAGTAATTTCTTTTTTAACTTTAGGTTCTTCAGTTTTTTGTTCTATTATCTCTTTTTGTGAAATTACAACTTCTTTTGGTTTAAGTTCATTAGGTTTTATTTCTTTTTCTACTTTTTTTTGTTTTTCAATTTCTTTATCAATTTTAGGATGATGTTCATAATCTATATCAAACTCTTTTGTAATTTCTTCAAATTCATATTTTGGTAGTTTGATTTCTTTTGTTTCTTCTTTAGCGATTTTGTTTTCTATTATATTTTTATTTGAATTCTCTTTTGATGTAATTAGAAAATAAGAAGCAATAGTTGCTGAAAATGCAAATAAAAGTATAAATGAGAAAGTTAATATTGTTTTTTTTGAAGCTTGATTTTTTTTAGTATTTCTTTTTTTTACTATTTTTTTTGGTTTTGTATTTCTTGGAGTGGTTTTTTTATTAGTTTTTTTAGCCATTGATTTCTAAAATATTTATCTCTAAAGGGAAAAGTCCCCTTTAGAAAGATAATTAGTTTTTATCTTGATCAACGATTTTGTTAGATGCAATCCAAGGCATCATAGATCTTAAGTTTGCACCTGTTTGCTCAATTAATGAAGCTCTAGAATTTTTTCTTTCAGCGTTCATTCTTGGGTAACCAGCTTGACCTTCTAAGATAAAGTCTTTAGCAAATCTACCATCTTGAATCTCTTTTAATAATTCTTTCATAGCTTGTTTAGACTCATCATTGATGATTCTTTTACCAGCAATATAATCACCATATTCAGCAGTATTTGAAATAGAATATCTCATATCAGCAATACCACCTTCATACATTAAGTCAACGATTAATTTTAATTCGTGTAAACACTCAAAGTATGCCATCATTGGATCATATCCAGCTTCAGTTAATGTTTCAAATCCAGCTTGAACTAATGCAGTAGCTCCACCACATAATACAGCTTGCTCTCCGAATAAATCAGTTTCTGTTTCATCTTTGAAAGTAGTTTCAATAATACCTGTTCTACCACCACCGATAGCAGAAGCATATGATTTAGCTAATTCTAAAGCAGAACCAGATGCATCTTGATGAATTGCAACTAAATCAGGAATTCCTCCACCTTTAGTGAACTCAGATCTTACAGTGTGACCTGGAGCTTTTGGAGCAACCATGATTACATCGTTTGTAGATTCAGGAGAAATTCTTCCATAGTGAATGTTAAAACCGTGTCCAAATGCTAATGTTGCATCAGCTTTTAAGTTAGGCTTAATTTCGTTTGCATAAATATCAGCTTGATTTTCATCTGGTAATAAAATCATAACTACATCAGCTTTAGCAGTAGCTTCTGCAACAGTTAAAGTTTCGAAACCTTTAGCTTCAGCTTTAGCCCATGAAGAACCACCTTTTCTTAAACCAACAACAACTTCAACACCAGAATCTCTTAAGTTTTCTGCGTGTGCGTGACCTTGTGATCCAAATCCAATCATTGCTACTTTTTTTGACTTAATTAAGTCGATATTACAATCTTTGTCATAGTAAACGTTTAATGCCATGTGTATACCTTTGTATAAATTTTTGCGTGATTATACCTAAAGTTGTTTAAATTTTAGGTAATTCTATTCTAAAACAGGCTCCAAATTCTTTTTCACCTTCTATTTCAAACTCTTTATTATATGTTGTTAAAGTACCCATCATATGTTTTTCAATGATTTCTTTACTCATGTATAAACCAATTCCTGTACCTTGAGATTGGTGTTTAGTTGTAAAGTATGGATCAAAAATCTTATCAGAGATTTCTTGACTTATTCCACCTGCGTTATCTGTAATTTCTATGATACAGTGTGTATCACTTGCTGATGCTTCTATTAGAACTCTTCTATTGTGAGATACTTTTTCAACTAATACATCTTTTGCATTATTTAAGACATTTAAGAATACCTGAGATAGCTCATTTGGGAAACCATTTGTTATAAGTGATTCTTCTTTAAAGTCTTCTATTAATGTTATTTGATAGTCAGTATAACTTGCATTTGTAATTGTTTTTGTGTTTTTAAATATATTTACAATATTAAAGTCTACTTTTTCTTTGTCTTCTTTGAAGAAACTTCTAAAGTCTTCAATAGTTTGAGTTAGGAATGAAACGTAGTTTAAAATATTTCCTAAAGATTTTTTTACATCTTTATCGTCAGAGATTCCTAAGTCAATTTGAACTGAAGTAGAAGATGCTGTTGATGATATTGCAGAAAGTGGTTGTCTCCATTGGTGAGCAATATTTCCAATCATTTCCCCAAGTGCTGCAAATCTAGTTTGTTGGATAATCTTTTTATCTTTTTCCCTAGATTTTTCAACTTCATCGGAAATTTTTTGTTCTAAAGTTTCATTTAATTCTAATAATTTTTGAGTTTTTTCTTTAACAATTTCTTCTAAATTTTCACTAAATACTTTTAATTCTTTTTGAATTTCAACTTCTTTTGAAATATCATTTAAACTAATAATTATAAAAGTGCTAGTTTCATCAACCTGTTTTTGTTTAGCTGTTATTGTAAAGTATTTTAATTGTCCTTTACTTTGCATAGCAACTTTATGAAGTTTATTAGGATTATTTATTATATATTGATACCATCTTAATCCGTCGTAGTCTTTATCAATTAAAAACTGTGAATCATCCATATCAACAAAGAAATCACAAATACAAAGGTGCTCTTTTTTAAAGTCATCAAAACTATTATATCCATCAAAGAAATCAATCAATGCTGTGTTTGCATCAACCATTTTAGTACCATCACTAACAACTACTATATTTGGTTGACCATCTAATACACCCCTTGAATAATTCTTTTGTACTTCAAGATTATTTGTATTGTTGATAATTTGTCTTGCAATTATAATACCCAATGTAATAACAGCAACAATCACAGAAATAATAATGAAAATTTCAAGTTTTTCATATTGACTTTTTTCTGAAATAATTCTCTTTTCAAGTTTATCAAGAATTAATTCACCTTCATATTGAAGTCTATTAGTATTTTCAATTAATCTATCAAAAAATGCAGGTGTCTTTTTATAGAATCTTTTAATTTTTTTTACTTGTTTAGCATATTTATCAAGTTCTTGTGATTTTAGATACTCTTCAGATGTATTTATAAGTTTATCTGCATTTATAATCATATTTTCAAGTTGAATTAGTTTAGGTGTAATATCTATAGATTCAAGGGAAATTTGATTTGTATCATTTATATAATTAATAGTTTTATTAACAACAGGTTTATTTAAAATGTTTAAATTTATTTTAACTTCCACTGTTCCACCATTATTTAGAACATCAAGGTTTGATTTAATTTTTTCAATTGTTGTAGATATTTGGTCTTTTAGAAGTTGTCTTGTTGATTGATTTGTTGAAACAGTAGCTAATTCATAAAAGTCAGATTTAATTTTGTTTAAATCACCAATTATAAGTTGTCCAATTTCAATTTTAGCCTTTTGATTTTGAGTCTTAACATCTAATTTAGATATTAAATTTTGAAATACTAGGTGAAATGCAATTAAAGAAAACACACCTAATATAAAAACAAAAATAAGTATTAAAAGTTGATTTAAAGTACTTTTAGACCCGTTCTTTGAAATCATTATCTAAAAACCATATCTTCTTAAAATTTCTTGACCTTCATTTGATTTAGCATAATCAATTAAGTCATTTGCAATTTCTTTATTTTGTGAAAAATTAAGTAAAGTTAACACAAGTTTTTTCGGTTTTGCAATGTTTTCATCTATTTCTACTATGTCAATGAAGTTTTTATTTTCAGGAAAAAATGCAGTTGATTTCCAGTTTATTGTTGCATCAATAATCTTATCTTTTAATGCTTTATTTAAATTTCTTGAATCTGTTCCTAATATGACAGCTTTGTCAAATACATCATAATAAAAATCTTCATCTTTAAAGTTTACTAAGATGTTTTTTGATTCTTTTCCGATGCTTCCAGCTTCCGCATCACAAAGCATAGTTTTAGTTGAATCATTAATTAAATCAGCAATTCCTTTGATATTTTTAGGGTTTCCCTTTTGAACAAAAATTGCAGCTTTATTGTGTCCAATAAGTTCTTTTCTTCCAAAATAACCTTTATCTTCATATTTATTTATGTATGAATCACTTCCTGGTAAGTAAAGGTCACCTTTTTTTGAATAGGCTAATGAGTCATATAAATCTTTAGAACCACCTTGAGAAATAGAGATTTTTATATTGTGTTTATCTTCGATAATTTTAGCTATTTCAGTCATTGGTTTTACCATTGTAATTCCGCAATAAAAAATCAATTGTTTTTTTTCAGCACTTAACAATGTAATTGGCAACAAAATTCCTAGTGATATTGCTATTAATAATTTTCGCATGTAAAAGGCTTCCTTATGTTTATTTAGTTAAACTATGATATCAAATTCAAACTAAGGAAAAGTTTTGTATCTATCATTATTTGAAAAGGTTTTCAACAATAATAATGATTTTAGCGCTAAGGAAAAGAAACTTATTAATGATCTAGAAGGTGATGGTGTTTTGTATTATGAAAACGGCTATTATCATTTAAATTCTAAGTATAAAGTTGGTTTTTTAAAATTAGAAAAAACAAGAGCTGTAATCGAAGACATTGATAATGAACATAAAAATATATTTATTGAGTTAGATAGTTTAAATGGAGCATACAATAACGACCTTGTTTTAGCTAAAAGAGTATTTAATCCAAGAAGTAGAACTAAAGCAAAAATTATAAAAGTTTTAGAAGGACATAAAAATCAAATTTTAGTTTATGTAAAAGATAAAAAATACGTAACTTTAAAAGAGAATGTCTTTTTAGAAAATAAAATTGACAAATCTTGTAATGAAGCAGATGTATTAATCTTAGAAAATCCAAGTTTAAAAATAATCAAAAAAGTAGGAAATTTAGAAGATCCTAAAATTGATGAGTTTATCTCTTTATTCTTATACCATGAAGATTATAGACTAGAGTTACCTTTAAAAGTTAATGCAAGTATGAACGATCAAAAACAAAGAGTTGACTTAACGCATTTACCATTTTGTACAATTGATCCAAATTCAGCAAAAGATCATGATGATGCTATTTATTTTGATGAAAAAGAGAGCATCTTGTATGTTGCAATTGCTGATGTATCTTACTTTGTAAAAGAAGGAAGTCAACTTGATGTTTTAGCCTATAAAAAGTCTACATCTATTTATTTACCTGGAAAAGTTTTACCAATGCTTCCTAATGAACTTAGTGAAGATATGTGTTCTTTGAAAGAAGGGGTAGATAGATACTCTTATGTCTTTAAAATATATCTAGATTTAGAGAAAGTTACTGTAAAAAAATCACAACTTTTTGAAGCTATAATAAATTCCCATAGAAAATTTTCCTATGGAAGAATTGATAGAGTTATAGAAGGAAAATTAGATAAGTATACAAGTTTAGAAAAAGAGATTTTTGATTATTTAATTCCTTTATATGAAGTTACAAAAAACTTTAGAGCCAAAAGAATGAAAAAAGGTTATGATTTTAGAAGTACAGAAAATAGATTAGTTTTAAAAAATCAGTTATTACAAAATATTGATGTAGAAGAATCAACTGATTCTCATCAATTAATTGAAGAGTGTATGCTTTTAGCAAATATTGAAGCTAGTAAAAAAGTAAACGAAGTTGGAATTT
>CAKZOX010000084.1 GCA_937138295.1 uncultured Campylobacteraceae bacterium | reverse complement strand
TCCTAAAGAATTTAATGACGTTAAACCTTTAATTTCTGTATTGTTATTAACATTTAAAGTACCAAAATTAACGGTAAAATTTGTTGATAAATTTGCTAAATTATTTAAATTAAATATGGCTCCACTTGAAATTATAGTGTTGTAGGAATATACATTGGCAGTTGTACTACTATTAGAACTAATATTTAATGTATTTATTTTAAAATTTGGAAATCCAATTCCATTTGATATTGTAGTATTATGATTTAAATTTATAGTACCTTGATTATCTGTATTAGTAGTTATACGTCCTAATGATGTTGAAATACTTGAACTTAAACTATAGTTTCCTATAAAATTATATGTTGTAGAATCAGTAAAATTTAAATTTTGATCTACATCAACAGCTAAGGCTTCATAAAAAATCATGAATGTTGTTAAAGTTTTTAATATTTTATTATTTTTTAAAAACATATGCATCATAAGTACTTAAAAAGTAATAACCATCTTTGGTTACATTAAATGTAATTTTCAAATTACAAACACCGTCATAATTATTTTTATCTAGATATTGTCTTATTGTTGCAATATTTCTTTTATGATAATCACTAAATGCTTCCGTAAAAGTTACATATTGACTTTTACCATCAATTTTTCTTGTTTTTAGAACAGTTGTTGTACTTGCACTTGTATCAACGACTACTACTTTATTATAGTCAGGTTGTGATGTTTTAATCCATACAGGTTTAATATCTTTTGAATATAAGTTTACTAATGAAATCATTACTACCCATAGAATTTTCATTTTAATACCTTTAACTATACTTTTATTCATTTTAACATATTTTATTTTAGATATAATCAGCCCATGACAAAAAATAAAAAATTATTAAACGAAAATATTCCATCTTTATTAAAACAACTGGCAATTCCTGCAAGTACTGGAATGATTTTTAATACCTTATATAATGTTGTAGATACATTTTACGCTGGTTTAATTTCTACTCAAGCAATTGCTGCTTTATCTTTATCTTTTATGATATTTTTCCTAATTATAGGTATTGGATATGGATTTTCTTCAGCTATTACAGCTATTATTGGAAATTATTTAGGTAAATCAAAACATACTATAGCATCTATATACGCTCAAAAAGGCTTATTTTTCTTACCTTTTTTAGGAATTATTCTAGGAATAATAGGTTACTTTATAAGTCCTAGTTTATTTATGCTTCTTGGTGCAAAAGAAGCTTACTTAGATGATGCTATGACTTATATTACTCCCATATTATTTGGTACAGTTTTCTTCATGGCAAACTATTCATTAAACGCTATTTTAGTTGCAAATGGAGACACCAAAACTTTTAGAAATACATTAATTTTTGGATTTTTTGCTAACCTTGTTCTAAATCCTTTATTTATGTATGGATTTTTATTTATACCTGCATTTGGGTTACAAGGTATTGCTATAGCTACAGTTTTAATACAAGTTCTAACTATGACTTACATGATAAAAAAAGTTCTTGAATTAAAAATGATTAGATTCTTTAATTTATCATATTTTTTACCTGATATAAGAGTATATAAACAATTTTTAGCACAAGGTATTCCATCATCTTTAAATATGCTTATCATGGCTTTTGGTTCATTAATACTTACATATTTTGTTACTTTATATGGTATGGACGCAGTTGCTGGCTATGGGATAGGATATAGAGTTGAACAACTAATGCTTTTACCAGCATTGGGTCTTAATACAGCTGTATTAACTTTAGTTTCAAACAATTATGGGGCTAAAAAATATGATAGAGTTGTTGAAACATTAAAAGTTGCACTAAAATATGGATTTTATATTTCAACTTTTGGAATAATTTTCTTATTAATACTTGGTAAATTCATAATATCATTATTTGATTCAAATCCTGATGTTGTAGCTTTTGGTTATGATTATTTGGTTATAGAGATTTTTATTTTTTATGCTTATATAACTCTATTTATTTGTGTTTCTACTTTACAAGGTATCAAAAAACCCAAGATGATTGTTTATATTGCTTTATATAGACAACTTGTAGCAAAATTTATTGTTGCATATATAATTGTAATAGTGTTTGAATTAGATTTTATTTATTTATGGTTGGGAATTTTAGTGATGATTTATAGTGCAGCTATATTTGCATATTTCTATACAAATAGTTTAGTTAGAAAAGTTTGTCAAAGATCTATACTTTAACAATTACTTTCAAATTTAAAAGTTCAGTGAAAGTTGATGTTAAAAATTCTTTAGCTTCTTTATGATTTAATTCATATTTTTTACATAATGATTTTAAAGTTTTTGAAATATTTTTATTGTCATTTATTGATTTTAATATTAAAAAGATCAATTCATTTATTTCTCTATAAAAAACTTCATTTTCATTAAAATCATAATATATTAGGACAAAATTTTCTCTTTTCTTAGTATATTCTCCTAATATAATATTATATTTAAATTTTTTTACTTTTGAATTATCATTTAATATATATTTATTATCCCAAGAAAAACTATCTTCTTGAGGTATTTTATATTCTTTCATAATTAATTCTAATTCAACCCAATCAAAATATAATACTTCATATAAGAACTTCTTTTTATTAAAGTATTCATTTTTTTTAACAAACTTCATATAGTCTTTTGCAATTTTCCATACAAATGGAGTTTGTGGTGGATTTTTTATAAATTCGTATATAGTTTCATTTAATTTCTCATCAGAAACTATTTTACAATATTCTAAAAAAGTGTTTTTGATTATTTCTTCATATCTATAAAATACTAATTTCTGATATATTCCAAAAGCATTTGATGCTTTCTTTTCTTTTTGATTTTCAACTAAATCTAAAAATCTTTTTTGTATTTTTTTTTCAAATGAATTTTCAATACTGTTTTTATCCATTTGAAATCCTATCTTTTATTCCTTTTAGTTGAGTATATTCATCAATTAACTCTTCTAAAGGTGGAATATTATTATCTCTTTCAATCATTACAGGAGCATTACATTGCTTTAATGTATAATCAAGTAATTTCCATGTTCCATTATTTATAGGCATTCCATGTGAATCTATTTTCATACCAAATTCATCATCAAAATAATGCCCAGCCATGTGCATATAGGCAACTTTGCTTTTATCAAGTTCATCAATAAATCTTCTTGATTTAAATCCGTGATTAGAAGCATTAACAAAGACATTATTTACATCAAGTAAAAGTTTAGCTCCAGATTTTTCTAAAACTTCATTAATAAAATCAACTTCTCTCATCTCTTCATAGGGAACTAAATAATACGTAGCATTTTCAAGTATTAGATTTCTTTGAATAATATCCTCAACTTCTTTTACCCTATCAGCAACTATATTTATCATATTTTTAGTCATAGGTAAAGGTAGTAATTCATAGGTTTGATTTCCATCAAGTGATGAAAAGGAAAGATGTTCAGAATAGTATTCTATGTTATATCTATCTAAAAAGTCTTTGATTTGTTTTACAAATCTTCTATTAAGTTTATCTGCACTTCCAATAGATAAAGATAAACCATGGGCTACAGTTGGTTTTGAAAAAACAGTTTGTTCAAAAGCTTTTT
Source organism: uncultured Campylobacteraceae bacterium (assembly GCA_937138295.1). Classification (GTDB taxonomy): domain Bacteria; phylum Campylobacterota; class Campylobacteria; order Campylobacterales; family Arcobacteraceae; genus JALRJW01. The sequence continues at coordinate 4,943 of CAKZOX010000084.1, read as the reverse complement.
CAAAAACCTTTGGCATGTGCATCCAGTTTTCTGGAGTTACTTCCCACCAATCAGGACTAAATGAATTATTTTCTAAATCAAGTAAAAATTCACTTCTTAGACCTAAACCACAACCTTTTAAGTTTATCATTTAATAATTATCCTCTGATTCTTCAGGACTTCATCCACACTTACCAGCACCACAAGCACCAGTAGCTTTTGCTTTATCTTTCATTTCAGAACCACATTTACCTGATCCACATGCACCTTTTTTAGCTTCTTTTGCTTTATCTTTCATTTCTCCACCACATTTTGCAGCTCCACAACCAGCTTTTTCAGTTTTTTTCTTGTCATGTGAACCACATTTACCAGCACCACATCCACCTGTACCGTGTCCACCTGCAAATGCACTTCCTGCTGTTAATGCTGCACCTAACATAATTCCTGCTAATTTAATTTTCTTTGCCATTTTTTATCCTTATATTTATTTTTTTGCTTGAACATCTACTGTGATTTTAACTGTTTCACTTACAGCAATACCACCTGTTTCAAGAACTTTATTCCATTTTAAACCATAATCCATTCTGTTTATTTTACCTTCTATAGTAAAACCAACTCTGGTATTGTTTTGGAAATCCTTTACAGTTGCAATATCTTCTACTTCAAAAGTAACTTGTTTTGTAGTTCCTCTTATAGTTAAATCTCCTGTCATTTTTCCTTCATTTCCATCGGCCTTATATGATGTCATTTTGAATTTAATTTCAGGATGATTAACCTCATCAAAAAAATCATCACTTTTTAAGTGATTATCTCTTTTTACAATTCCAGTATCGATAGAACTTACTTTTGCTGTACCTTCAAAGCTATTAATAATTTTATTTTTCTCATCAAAATCTAATTTGATATCAAAATCTTTAAATTCACCTTTAACATTTGTAATCATCAAATGTTTAACAGAAAATCCAGCATTTGAATGAGCTCTATCAAATTTATATTCAACTGCATTTGCAAGCTCAAAAACCATAACTAGTGACACAAAAATTTTTAAAAAAGCTTTCATCATATCTCCTTTAATTTGTGTTACATTAATTATTACACTTAAGAGTTAATAATAAGTTAATAATTTAGAACTTGATAACTTAAAACTAGCACTAAAATAAAAACTAAATTTTAAGACTTTAAAAATTAAAACATTTTTTTAACATTTATTTTGAATTTATACAATAAATCAAATAAACATAAAATAATAAATAATTCCATTAATACTATAATTAAAGCTTCTACCTGAATTAATCTCCAAAGAACTAGCACAACACAATTGTGACACTAAATAGTTAACGTTTAATTAACTGAGTAAAAACTATATAAAATACTGCTGGTATAACTATCAATGTTAATAATGCTGAACTAATCATCCCACCAATCATAGGTGCAGCTATTCTTTGCATAACTTCACTTCCAACCCCATCAATATACATAATAGGAATTAGCCCACCAAGTATTGCAAAAAGTGTCATAAGCTTTGGTCTTAATCTTAAAACAGCACCTTTATAAATACCAAGATAAATACTCTGTTTTGTAAACTCTAAACCTTTTTCTTTTATCTCTTTCATTGCTTCATCTAAATATACAATCATAACAATAGAGGTTTCTGCTGCAACTCCTAAAAGTGCTAAAAAACCAACAATAACAGCAATAGAGATATTAAATCCTAAAAAGTCTAAATAAAATATTCCACCTGTTAATGCAAATGGTAAAGTAAAAAATATAATTGATGTATAAACAATATTTTTAAAAGCAAAGTAAATTAATAAAAATATAATCGCAAAAGTAAAAGGAATAATATAAACTAATCTATCCATAGCTTTTTCTAAATACTCACTTTGCCCTGCCCACTCAAAATAGTAGCCTTCAGGCAATTTAATTTCTTCTACTAGTTTTTTAGCTTCATCTTTATACTGTTTTGTTGAAATCCCATCTTTTGGTGTAATATAAATAAAGTTTACATTTAAAGCTTTTTCAGATTTTATTACACTTGGACCCTCTTCATAATATAATTTTGCAAATAGTTTTAAAGGCTGAAAACCTAATTTTGTTTTTACATGAAGATTTTCTAAAGCATTTATATCTTCTCTATTTTGTGTTTCAAATCTTAAACTTATGGGGTATCTTTCAAGTCCATCAAAAAATGTACTTACTTTACTTCCTGCAACCCCTAAAGATATAGTTGATAAAACATCATTTTTATTTATTCCATATCGTGAAATCATCTCTTCATTTAAATCAATATTTAAATAATATCCTGAATTTATCTTATCAGTTGAAACAGATAAAGTCTTATCAAAGGCTTTTAATTTTTGTTCAAAAAATGCAGCTGTTTCTTCAAGTTTTTGATGATCATCTCCATAAAGTTTTATTCCAAGTGGAGTTCTTATTCCAGTTAAAAGCATATCAATTCTACCTCTAATTGGATATGTCCATGAATTTATAAGACCATTTACTCTTAAAGCATTATCCATTTCATACATTAGTTTTTTATAGGTCATCCCCTCACGCCACTCATCTTCAGGTTTAAAAGTAACTATTGTTTCAATCATTGCTAAAGGTGCTGGGTCAGTTGCTGTATCTGCTCGACCTGCTTTTCCAAATACAGTATCAACTTCAGGGAACGATTTTAAAATTCTATCTGTTTTATTTGTTAATTCTTTTGCTAAATCAACCCCTATTCCATAAGGAGTAACTGGCATATACATAAAAGTTTGTTCATTCATCATGGGCATAAATTCCCAATTTTGTTTTTTATAAACTGTATATCCAAATACTAAAGTTGATATAAACCCAAGAACAACTAAGTATCTTAACTTTAAAGATATTTTTAAAAGGGGAGAATAAAGTAATACAAAAAACCTGTTTAGATAGTTTTTTTGCTCAGGTAAAATCTTACCTTTAATAAAAAATATCATTAAAATAGGAACTAATGTTATTGATAAAATTGCCCCTGAAATCATTGCAAATGTTTTAGTAAATGCTAAAGGTGTAAACAATCTTCCCTCTTGTCCAGTTAAAGCAAATATTGGTAAAAATGAAACCACAACTAAAATAAGTGCAAAAAATATCGGTCGCCCTACTTGTTTTGCTGATTTTATGATTATGTTTATACGCTCTTGATTTGATATATTTTCTTTACCTTGTAAGTATTTATGGGCATTTTCTACCATTACAATAGTTGCATCAACCATTGCTCCAATGGCAATTGCAATACCACCTAAACTCATAATATTTGAACCAATTCCAAATAGTTTCATTAATAGAAATGAAATTAAAACAGTAATAGGTAAAGTAATGATAATAATCAAGGCACTTCTAAAATGAAATAAAAATAATGCAGTTATAATAATCACAATAATTGACTCTTCAACTAATGTATTTTTTAAAGTATAAATAGCCTTATCAATAAGTGATGTTCTATCATAAGTCTCAACAACTTCAACACCATCAACTTTTAGTGTTTTTAATTTTTCTTTAACTGCTTTGATTACTTTATATGGATTTTCTTGATATCGTACAACTACTATACCACCAACTGTTTCACCCTCTCCATTTAAATCAGCCATACCTCTTCTGTTTTGTGAAGTAATATTTACACTTGCTATATCTTTTATTTTTAGAGGAATTGAATCAAAGGTTTTAACAGTGATATTTTCTATGTCATATACACTTTTTAAATAACCCCTAGCTTGAATCATGTGTTCAAAACCATTCTCTAAAATGATTCTTCCACCTTTTTCATCATTGTTTTTAGTAAGGGCTTTTTCAATTTCATCAATACTTAAATCATATTGCACAAGTTTGTCTTGATTTAACGTGATTTCATAGTTTTTGATATATCCACCAATACTTGCTATCTCACTTACACCATCAACACCTAGAAGTGCATATTTATAATAATAATCTTGCAAACTTCTAAGTTCATCTAAACTTTTAGTATCACTCTTTAAAGCATATTCATAAGCCCAACCAACACCAGTAGCATCAGGTCCAATGGCTACATTTGCTTCTTTTGGAAATTCACCTTGAAGTTGTGATAACTGTTCTAGGATTCTATTTCTAGAATCATAAAGATCAGTTCCATCTTTAAATATCACATAAATAAGTGCATTTTGAAAAGAACTCATGGCTCTTACTGTATCAATATTTGGCAGGCTCATAAGATTTGAAATCAAAGGATATGAAACTTGCTCTTCAATTGTTTTTGGACTTTGCCCTGGCCATTTTACTTGTACAATAACTTGTGGAGGTGATAGATCAGGTAAGGCATCTAAACTTGTGTTTTTAACTGCCCAAAATGAAGCTATACTTAAAATGATAGTAAAAAATAGTACTAAAAACTTATTTTTAATACTTTGATTAATAATTGACTCAACCATTACTTTAACCTACCAATCATCGTCATTACCAGCATCATAAAGCATATTTGTTATAGCATCTGAATCAAATAAGAATAAAGCATTGTTTATAACCTCATCATTTTCATTAAGTCCACTTAATATCTCATATTTATTTGAGTTTATTCTATTTACTTTCACTTCAATTGGTTCAAACTCAGTTTCAGAGATATTTTTAAATACATAATATTTACTAGCTTTATTTAAAATGGCCGTTTTAGGTAGAGTAAGTGATGTTTTTTCATTTAGTTTAATATCTACTTTTCCAAACATATTTGGAAATATCTTTAAATCACTATTTTTAATATTAAATCTAACATCTATAGTTTTTGATTTCTCATTTGCCATTGGATATATATACTCAATTACTGAGTTAATATTTACTTCAATTCCATCAATTTTTATTCTAGCGTTATCACCTTTTTTAATATATTTTAAATCTTCTTGATAAACAGAAGCTATAAACCATAAATTTTCTATATTTGCAAGACTAAATAAACGGTTACCTTTTTTTACAAA
>CAKZOX010000083.1 GCA_937138295.1 uncultured Campylobacteraceae bacterium | reverse complement strand
GGAGCGGGAGACGAGACTCGAACTCGCGACAATCTGCTTGGAAGGCAGAGGCTCTAGCCAACTGAGCTACTCCCGCATTAAAACTAACTAATGTTCGTTTTAAAGGAGTGAAATTATATACAAGTATATATTAAAATATACTTAAATAATTACATATTAGATAAATATTTACTAAATCTATAAAATGTCGTATTTAAACATAAATATTTCAGTTAATTAAAAAAATTAGATAATATAATAATTTAAAATTTATTAAAACTAGAAGTTGATATGAAATATAAAACAGAAAATTTAACAGTATTATATATAGAAGATAATACAGAAGTTAGAAAAATGGTAACAAGTTTACTAGAAAAAACTTTTAAGCAAACTATTGTAGCATCAAATGGCCTTGATGGATTGAATTTATTTGTAACTTATTATGCTCAAATAGATGTAATAATAACTGACTTAAGAATGCCAAAACTAAATGGAATAGAAATGATAGGTCAAATCAGGAAGTTAAACTCTTCAATTCCTATTTTTATTACAACTGCCTTTTTAGATGATACAAAATACAGTTATGAATTAGGACAAGCAAATATAAAAAAATTTTATGAAAAGCCTATAAATATGATAGAGATATTAGATGATATTGGTAAATATGCAAGTGTAAATTAAAAAACATATACACTTAAAAGTGTATATGTTTTTATTTTATTTCATCAACTATTTTTACTAAATAGTTAGCTGACTCAACAGCACTAGATTTTAAAAACTCATCAAAATCAAATCCTGCATCCATATCAGCTGTGTCAGAGATAGCTCTTAAAACAAAACAAGGTACATTTAAAGCATTACAAACAACAGCAACACTTGCACCTTCCATCTCTAAAGCATCAGCTTTAAAAGTATTTTCTATAAACTCTTTTCTTTCATTAGAATGAATAAATTGATCGCCAGTAGCTATAGTACCTTCTAATACTTTTAATCCATTTTTATCAGCAACTCTTTTTGCTGCTTCTCTTAACTCTTTTGAAGTTTCAACAAAAACATTTCCACCTGGAACATAACCATGAGGATGTCCAAAAGCAGTTATATCTAAATCATGTTGACATAATTTGTCAGCGATAATTAAATCTCCAATTTTAAGAGAAGGATTAATTCCACCTGCTACACCTGAAAATAATAATACATCACAACCAAACTTTTCAATCATAGTTGCGGCTGTTAAAGATGCAAAAACTTTACCAATTTTAGAATAAGCAATTACAATTTCTAATCCATTATAATTAACTTCATAGTATTTATTATCAGCATATTCAACTACATTTACATCTTTAAAATGGGCTAAAAGAGGTTCAATTTCCTCTTCCATAGCACCCATTATCGCTAGTTTAGTCATTTATTTCACCAAGTACTTTCTCTAATGTTTTCATATCTGAAACATTTGCTGTTGGTTTTTTAGTGATTTTTCTATTTAATCCCTTTAAAACAATTCCATTTCCAAATTCAATAAACATATCAACTTCATCTTCAATAGCTTTAATTGATTGCTTATATTTAACTGGACTAATTAACTGTGATGATAATAATTCAATTGCTTCATCTTTAGTTGTATATTTTTCTGTAGAAACATTTGATACTACAGGTAAAAATTCATCTTTTAAATACTCATCTAAATATGGTCTTAAATTTTCAACTGCACTTGTTAAAAGTTCACAGTGAGAAGCAACACTCATATCTAAAACTATAGCTCTCTTAGCCCCAGCTTCTGTAAATACATCAACTAAACTTTCTAAATCAGCTTTAATTCCAGCTAATACTAATTGACCATCCATATTATAATTTGCAGGCCAAACTTGTTTTCCATTTTCTCTTTGTTCTTCACAAATATTTTCAACAATTTTATCATCTAAGCCAACTAAAGCCATCATACCAGCTCCACCACCAGCACAAGCTTCATTCATAAATAAACCTCTTTTATGAACTAATTCAATTGCATCTAAATAATCTAATGCCCCAGCACTAACTAAAGCAGAAAATTCACCTAAAGAGTGTCCTAAAACAAACTCTGGTTTAATTTCACATTGGCTTTTTAATATTTCATTAGCAATAGAACTTACTAATAAAATTGCAGGTTGAGTAAACTCTGTTTTACCTAAGTTGTCATTTTCTTCAAATAATAATTCTTCAAAATTAATTCCTAATCTTTTAGATGCATTAGAAATCATCTCTTTTGCAATTTCACTATTTTCAAAAAAATCTTTTCCCATTCCAACTTTTTGACTTCCTTGTCCTGGAAAAATAAAAGCAACTTTTTTCATATAATTTACCTTTGTAATAATATTTGATAGTTATGCGTTTAAACTATTTTAAAAACACTAAATAAATGTTCTTAAAATAATTTTGCCCAAAATATACGAAGATATTTTGGGCAAAAGAGAATTCAAAGTATTTGAATTTAGATTAGTGGCAACCACATCCACCTTGAGATTGTGCTTGAGGTTCAGTTGAACAAGAACCAGCTCCATGGTCGTGTGCGTTGTCTTCAGTTCCACAAGAACCTCCACCACAACATCCACCACCCATAGCAGCCATTCCACCAACTACACCAGTTTGTGCTTCTTCTTCAGTAGCAGCTCTTGATGAAAGTACAGAAACTGAGAACATTAAAGTTTTACCAGCCATTGGGTGGTTATAATCAATTGTTACTTCAGAATCATTAAATGATTTAACAGCAACTTGTACAGTTTCACCATTTTCACCAGTTCCATATAAAGACATACCCTCTTTTAATTCAATACCTGCAAATTGCTCTTTTGGTAAAGTTTGGATAGCTTCTTCATTATACTCACCGTAACCGTCTTTTGGGTAAACCATTACATCAGCTTTATCAGCTTCGTTCATTTGAACTAATTTGTCTTCTAAACCTGGAATAATTTGACCTTTTCCTGAAACAAATTCTAATGGTGCTTGACCTGCATTAGAATCTAATTGCTCACCAGTTTGAGCATCAGTTAGTGTATATTCAATACCAATTACTTTATTTTCCATAAAATATCCTTTGTTTAATTATTATAATTTATTTAAATTTTGTTTTGCTTCACTAGCTTCATTTGAACTAGGGTAAAGATCGATAAGGGTACTATAAAAACTCTTAGCGTTGTCTTTATCACCTGTTTTTTCAAAAGAAATTGCGCTATGAAGTAACAACTTAGGCATCCAAGAAGCTTTATCATACAACATTGCAGACTTCTTGAAATAACTTATAGCCGTATCGTATTTCTTTCTTACAAACCACATTTCACCTAAATGGTAAGAACTTTCAGCAGGTTTGTAATTAATTTCTAACAATTTTTCATAAATTGGAATAGCATACTTAAAATACATTCTATCAAATTCTTTTTTAGCTTCTGCTATTAAAAACTTTTTTTCTTCACCTGATAAATTTGTTTTAGCAAGTAAAGATTGAACTTTAGATTGTGAATCATTTGAAGCAGATGAACTACTTGAAGAAGATTTATTAGTAACACCCATTACTTTCTTTAAAGCTTCGAATTCTGCCCTTGTAATAAATTGATCCATATTTTTTTGAAACTGTGTTTCCGAAACATATGAAGAATTGATTTTATTTACTACAACAGTTAATTCAGATAATGCTTTTTTTAAAGCTTCAATATTTGTATTAAACTGTTTATCACTCTCTTCTTTTAAAGTTAAAAGCTGTGATGATACTGATCTTAATTCCTCTATATCTGTTGTAGTTTTTGAAGACTTATTTACAATATCATTTATTTTTAAAACTGTAGTATTTAGTTTTTCAGAATCACCTTGAAATATTGATTCTAATCCTTCTAACCTACTATTAATTGATGTAAGTTTTGATTTCATATCATTTACATCAGATGAAACAGTCTTAATTTTATTTTGATTTTTTAAAATGTATTTTTCTGTAGCATTAAGGCCATATGGCTCTTTTGAATCTAGATTGCCTGCTCCAAATACAGATACTTCTTGAGAAAGAAGTATCGATGTACTAAGAGTTAATGAAAATAAAAATTTATTCATTATTTAGCTAGAGTATGTTCAACTCTTCTGTTTTTTTGCCAACAGTCTTGAGTTTTTTCAGAACAAGTAGGATTACTTTCTCCTAAAGAAACTAAAGAAATATTAGCAGAAACTCCGTTGTTAACTAATGCATCTTTAACAGTTTTAGCTCTTTTTAGACCTAATGCATAGTTATACTCATCAGTTCCCCACTCATCTGTGTTACCAGAAACTTTGATAGTTGTTTCAGAAGTTAATGCAGATAATTTAGTAGCATTATTTGAAACTACATCTTTCATGTCTGATGATAAATCGTATTTATCAAATGCAAAATATACATTTTCAACTAATACTTTTTCTCCACCAATTACATAATAAGCTCCATTATCTACTTTCTCAGCGAAATCGAAATCTCCAGCTTGCATAGTATTTACTTGAGTATCAGGTAAACTATCTAAAGCATTTTCAGAGTTTTTATCCATTCCATTGTTAACATCCATACCTACATTTTTTTCACTACATCCTGTAGTTAATAATGCCGCTGCAACTAAAAAAGAGAATATGCTAATCTTATTCATCATAAATTGTCCTTGAAATTGAAATTCTTTAAATTCTACTAAATATAAACTTAATCAAAGTTTATCGAAATAAAATTCTTCGTTACCAATCTATAGATTGGATCTTGTTTCCTCTTAATGGAAATAAATAAGTTGAATTAAAATTCAACCTAATAATACCAACTGAAGATACATCATTTTGAGTTTTAATAAAGATTAAAGACTCACCGTCATTTGAAAATTTTGGAAACTGATTAACTCCACTTACTGTCAATCTAGTTAAAGCATCAGACTTAGTTGACATCAAATATAAGTTAAAGTTTTTACCCCCAAATGCATTTGAGCTATCCCTACTAGAATATACAATATTATTTCCATTTGTTGTAACAGAAGAGTTATTAGAGCTATGATACACTAATTTTTCAACACCTCTAGAATTAATTTTTTTTGCAAAAATATTTGGACTTCCTAATCTATCAGAAACAAATACTACTTTTTGGTCATTATCCACAAAATGTCCACTTACATCAATACCTGAATATGTTGTTACTCTTTGTTTTTGTTTTGTAAGTGTATTATAAACATAAATATCAGGTTGAGAATTTGGTGCAGCTGTTATTAACAGTTTTGTACCATCTTTATTTACATCAGAACAAGTTATCATACCATCACTGCTCATTATTGTTTGTTTTTGAGAAGTATAAATATTTAATTTTACTAATGTCGGTTTAGCGTAATTATAAGAAGTATAATAAATCTCTCTTTGTTCATCACTTGCCCATTTAGGGAAAATATTTAAACCACCTGTTACTAATGTTTTTCTAAAAGTTAAAGAATAATCAGCTATTACAATATCAGCTTCTTTACTATCTTTATATACAGACATTATTACAAACTTATCCATCCAATCAATACTTGGTGCTTGAAAGTGATCATTTATAGATATAGCAATTCTATGGGCTAAAAAAGGAAATCTTTCAATTTTTGAAGTTGTAAAAGTCTTCTGTAAAACATTGATTTGAGCATTAACATCATATAATTTCATATTTACACTATATGAGCCATCATTACCTTTTGAAGCACTTAAATTCACATATAAATCTGCTTTATTATTTGCTAATATCATAAAATTTGGATTATCAGTATAACCAGATAAATGAGTAGCATTTGTAACTTCAAAATGACCACTTATTTTTAAGTCTTTTTCTAATAAGACTTTTAATCTATTTAAAACTGAAATTTCAGTTGAATCATTTGCAATTGAAACAATTATATTAGGAATTGTATTTGCTTTTTTTACAATCTCTAAATTTGCATCAATTTTATTAGCACTTATTGTACTTATTACTAAGAAAAATAGTATATAAATATATTTCATTAAATTTACCTTTCTGATTTAAAGTCTACACTTATACTTACACTTGAACCATTTTTAGGAACTGGGTAAGGTTGATTTAGTTGTTCATTTAAAAAACTCTCCAAAGAGCTATTAAATGTATCATCAGATGAATATTTTACAAATCTATAATTAAATTTACCTTTAGTATTTATAGTCACAATAACATTTGCAACTAAACCACCTGCATTTACATTTGGTGTCCATGCAGATAATAATTCATTTATTTTAGAGTAGTATTCATCTGTCTCTTCTTCTGTATTGGAAGTGTTGTTGATTTTTTTAATGGTTGTTGTTGTTTTAACATCAGTTAATAATTTATCTATATTAACATTTGAAGTCTTTTTTTCTTTTTCAAATTTTGATTTAAATCTTTTAGGATCAATAGATTTCCTAACATTGTTTACAACTTTTTCAGGAGTTCTTATAGCTTTTGTTTTTACATTACCAAATAAAGATTTTAAATCAGGAGTTTTTTCATTACTTCTTGATGTTTCTTTTATAGGTTCTTTAATTTCTTTTGGTTTAATTACAGTGTTCTTTTTTTCAACTTGAGTTTTTTTATCAACTTGTTCAATTACTTCTAGTTCTAAAACAGTAGTTTTTGATTTGAATTTATAAGTTTCAACCTTAGAAGATGATATTAATATTAAAGAAGTGATTACTACAAATAAATAAAACCCTACAGCAAGAATCCCTGATAAAATAAAATTTTTATTTTTTGTCATGGATTATTTACCCATCAGTTACTAAAGCAACTTTATAAAAACCTGCCTCTTTTACACTTTTTAATATAAAAACTATATCATCATACATAAGAGTTTTTTCTGCTCTAATATGAACAGGGGTTTTTCTATCTTTACTATTATTCATTAGTAAAAAAGAATCAGAAAAGTTATCAAATCCTAATCTTTTTTTATTTACAATTATAACTCTATCTTTAGTAACTAATATATCGATTTTTTCAAAACTTTGAACTTGCGCAGATTTACTTCCTTTTGGAAGATTTATTGGTTCTTCATATTCTATTACAGGAGCAGTGACCATTAAAATAGCTAGTAAAACTAGCATAATATCTACTAAAGGAGTAATATTTAATTCAGGTTTTTGATTAAAATCAAACATATATATTATCCCTTAGCAATCAAGATTTCAGATTGAGCCTTAATTAAAGTATTTAATTCATATACTTTTCTAACAAGAATTTGGTGGAATGTATAAGCAAAGATTGCAACAAAAATACCAGCTGCTGTTGCGACTAATGCTTCAGAAATTGCAGGAGCAATAGTAGCAAATGAAACTTTTGATTCATTTGCAAATTTAGCAAAAGATTCTAAAATTCCAACAACTGTACCAAATAAACCAATAAAAGGTGATGTAGATGCAATAATAGCCATCCAAGATACACCTTCACTAGCTTCTTTGATTATGTTGATTTCACATGCATGTAAAATTTCTTTACTAGCTATATTATTTGAACATTTATTTAAAGATGATAAGGGAGATAATTCAGCACTTCTAGTAAGTGATTCAAGAGCTTTTTGCTCACTATTTATTAATGATTTTATATTTAAAAATCTGTAAATAAATATCCAAAACGTGATAATAAGATATACAGATAGCGCCGCTAAAACTATATAAGTTATAGCGCTGCTATTTGCAAGATAATTTAGTATTGTGTT
>CAKZOX010000082.1 GCA_937138295.1 uncultured Campylobacteraceae bacterium | reverse complement strand
ATGATTGGATGACTCTATTTGGCTATGAAATAAATGAACTAGAAAATAGTATAGATGAATATATAAAACTTCAAAACAAAGATGATGGTGAAAAAGCATGGAACGAATGGGTACATGCCCTTGAAAGCAGACAAAAAGAGTTTTCTTATGAGTATAGAATGAGAGCTAAAGATGGTTCTACTGTTTGGATTCTTGATAGAGGAATTATAACTAAAACTGATGAAAATGGTAATGCATTGGAAATGTTGGGTATTTGTACTGATATAACTGAACTCAAAGAGTTAAACGAAAACCTTGAAGAAAAAGTAAAAGAGCAATTAGATATTATAAATAATAATCAAGCAGCTCTTATCCATCAAGATAGACTAGTACAACTTGGAAATATGGTATCAATGATAGCTCACCAATGGAGACAACCATTAGCAACAATTTCTGTGTGGCATAATAGCTTTATGGATTCATACAATAGGGGTAAACTAGATGTTGATACATCTAAATACATATCTGATAAAATCTTATTTCAAATTGAGTATCTTTCAAATACAGTAGAAGATTTTAGAAACTTTTATAAAGATGAAAAAGATGTAATAAAATTTAAATTAGATGATTGTATCAAACAAGCAATTGATATCCTTGAACATGCATTTAAGTCAGATAACATAAACATAAATTTAGATATTGAAGAAAATATTAAAATACAGAGTCATAAAAATGAATTACAACAAACTATTATGTCTATACTTTCAAATGCTAAAGATGAATTGATAAAGAGTAATAAGCTTTCAAATAGAAGTGTAAATATTGTAGCAAAACAAATTGATGATGAGATACAAATTAGTTTAAGTGATAATGGAGCAGGAATTCCAAAAGATATACAAGCAAAAATATTTGAACCATATTTTTCTACAAAAAACAAACTAAATGGAACAGGTCTTGGACTATATATCTCAAAGATGATTGTAGAGAAATCTTTACTTGGAGAATTAACCTTCACTACAAGTGAAGATGGAACTATATTTACAATAAAAATTCCAAAAAATATCAAAGAAAAGCATGGAGATTAAATCAAATGACTAGAACAGTATTAATTATAGAAGATGATTTAGACTTAGTTGAATCTATACAGTATTTTCTAGAAATACATGAATTTAATGTTTTAAGTGCCCAATGTGCATCTGATGGATTATCAATAATTTCTACACAACACATAGATTTAGTTATTTTAGATATTAATCTTCCTGACTTTGATGGCTTTAAAGTTTGTTCAGAGATAAAAAAACGAAAAAATACTCCTATTATAGTATGTTCAGCAGATGGTACTATTGATACAAAGATAAAAATGTTTGATTTAAAAAGTAATGACTTTATGACAAAACCTATCAATCCTCAAGAACTTTTAGCAAGAATACAAGTAAGACTAAGAGATTATTCTCCTAAGAAAGAAGATAAGTTTTTTGTTTTAAAACATAATTCTTCTATTAAACAATTTATACTAAATGATGCAATTCTAAAACTAAGTAATACAGAATATGAAGTCTTAAAATATCTATATGAAAACAAAAACAGAGTTGTATCAAAAAAAGAACTCAATGATCATTTTGATAAAAAGCCTAGTTCAAGAGCCTATGATAAAGTATTGAGAAATTTGAAAATAATATTTAATCAAACATACTCAAACAAAGATATACTAGAATTCCAACATGGATTAGGAGTTATTTTAAAAATTTAATAATTTCTAGGTTTGTTCCATTTACGTTCCATTTGGATGTTAATATATAATAATATTAATACTTTCGAGGAACCTTTTATGGCTAGACATGTTAAAAATTCAATACTCTTAATAGATGATGATCCCATCAGTTTAAAATTTTTATCAGAACTTTTAAGTGACTCTTATAATATAAAAGTTGCGTCAAGTGCTAAAATAGCCCTTTCTATATTGGAACAAAACCCTATAGACCTTATTTTATTAGATATATATATGCCTGAAATAGATGGTATAGAATTTGCAAAAACTCTACAAGACAATAAAGTTTTAAGCTCAATTCCTATTATATTTTTAACAAGTTCTGACGATGAAGAGACTATTACAAATTGTTTTGAAGTTGGTGGAAGAGATTATATAACTAAACCATGTAAAAAAATGGAACTTTTTTCAAGAATAAAAAACCATCTAAATATCACAAAACTTTATCAAGATCTTCAAATATATGAAGAAGAATTAGAAGCTCAAAATGAAGAATTAAAACAAAATGAGTTAGTTCTTACAGAATCAAAAAAAGAATTTGAAGTTTTATTTAAAAATGCACCAATATGTTATGTAGTTTTAGATGAAAAGCTTAAGATAATTAACTATAATAATTTAGCGCTTAAATATTTCAATTTTCCTATAAATTTAAATATCTCTCTAAATTTTTTAGTTTTCATAAAAAGTAAAGACTACAATGATTTTTTTAGTTTAGTAAATAATGAAGATTATAATGCAATTACAATTCCTTGTATCACAAGAAATAAATCTGTAACAATTTTTAAAATTACAAAAGACAAATACACAAAAAATAATAAACAATATACTTTATTGTCTCTATCTGATATACAAGACGAACAAGACAAACTCTTTGAGAGTGAAAATCGTTATAATCTAATTACAACTGTATCACAAGAAGGTATATGGGATTGGGATGTAACAACAAATAAAGTTGATTTCTCAACATCTTGGAAGTCTTTACATGGATATAAAAATAATGAGATTGAAAACTCATTTGATCAGTGGAAAAAACTTTTACATCCAGATGATAGTTCTAATGCAGTGGATTTTGCCACTAAAATTGCTAATGGCAAAGAAAATAAAAATTTTTCATTAGAACACAGAATGTTATGTAAAGATGGTTCTTATAGATGGTTTTTAGCCATAGCTCGTTCTATTCAAAAAGATAAAGATGGAAATATCCTTAGAATAATTGGTGTAACAATTGATATTCAAAAACAAAAAGAAGATGCACAACTTATACTAGAACGTACTAAAGAGTTTAAAACGCTGTTTGATTACTCAAAAGATCCAATTTTAATTATGGATTTAGAAGGTAATTTCTTAGAGATGAATGAAGCATATACTGATTTAATAGGATATACAAAAGAAGAATTATTTAAAAAATCTAGCTATGATTTAGTACATCGTGAAGACTTAGATTTATATAAAAAAGCTATGAAAGAGACTATAAAAAAAGGCTTTCATAAAAATCTTGAAAAAAGATTTATTACAAAAGATGGTTCAATAATACAAACAAACCAAACACTTAGTTTAATGCCTGATAAAAAAAGAATTTTAGTTACTATAAAAGATGTTACAGAAAAAAATAGACAAAATGAACTACTAGCTAACCAAAGTAAATTAGCAGAATTAGGTCAGATGATAGATGCAATAGCTCATCAATGGAAACAGCCTTTAAGTTTAATATCTGTTATTTCATCTGGAATGGCAATAGAAATAGAACATAAAATTTCAACAGAAGAAAAAATATTAGAAGATCTAAAAGTAATTAATTCTCAAATTAATCATTTATCTACAACAATAGATGAATTTAGACTTTTTTATAGACAAGATACTCCAAAATCTAAAGTAATATTAAAAGATGAAATTGATAAAACTATAAATTTAATAAAAACAGTAATAATAGATGAAAATATAAATATAGAATTCAAACACATTGATGAAATAGAATACAAACTTATTCCAACTGAGTTTAAACATGTTTTAATAAATCTAATAAATAATGCTAAAGATGCCTTTAATGATAACAAAATAGAAAATAGAAAACTTATTTTTGAGATAATTCAAGAAAAACAAAATATTTTAATTACATTACAAGATAATGCAGGAGGAATTCCTCAAAATATAAAAGATAGAATATTTGAAGCTCATGTAAGCAGTAAATTGGACAAAGGTGGAACGGGTATAGGTTTACACATGACTAAACAAATCGTTGAAAAACTAAATGGAACAATATCAGCAGACAATATTGATGACGGAGCCAAATTTATAATAAAATTACCTGTGACTGCATAAAAAAGGGGATAAATAAATGACTAAAGTTGCTAAATTACATTATAGTAGAATATTTTATTTAGAAGATGATGAAGAGTTAAATGAAGCATTTATATTTAACCTAAAAATGAAAGGTTTTGCAAATTATAAATCTTTTTTTGATGCTAAAAGTGCATTAGTTGATATAGAAGATGGTGATATTCCTGACATAATCATTACAGATATAAACATGCCTAAAATGACAGGTATAGAACTAATGCAGACTCTTTCAAAAAAAGGTTTAAATATACCTGTAATATTTCTAACTGCTTTTAATGATAAAGAATTTTTAAACCAAGCTCAAGATTTTAACACAAAAAAGTACTTTGTAAAACCAATTAAAGATTTTAATAAAATAATAGAAGCAATAAAACAAACTTTAATTGAAACAAATTTTATAGAACAAAACAATCAACTAAAAGAATCTAATTTAGATTTAGAAAAAACAATTACAGAAAGAAATGAAGAATTATCTATTTACAATGAAGAACTAAAGACTCAAAATGAAGAGTTATTATTAAAAGAAAAAGCTCTCAAAGATAGGGTATTAGAGTTTAGAACATTATTTTATAGTTATCCAAATCCATTTTTTATTATTGATAATTCTACAAAAATTATTGATAAAAATCATGCAGCATCTATTGAAATAGTAGGAGAATTATATCCTCATTTATCAAATTTTTTATTTAGATACATCAAAAAAGAATCTAAATTGGATTTTAATAAATATTTTTCAGCAATTAGAGTAGATTCTAATATTGAGCCTGTTATTATAACTGTAGAAAATTTTAATAATATCTGCAAGAGATATAAAGTTTTAATTACTTCTCATCCTACAAACAATAACTACTTTTTAGTAAATCTATATGATTTAGAAAAAGAACTATCTTTAAATGAAGAATTAAATGAATACAGAAGTAATCTTGAATTAAAGGTTCAAGAACAAGTAGAAGAATTGAGGCAAAAAGATTTAGAAGTTTTAAATCAATCAAAAATGGCAGCTTTAGGAGAAATGCTAACTAATATTGCTCATCAGTGGAGACAACCTTTAAGTATCATATCAACATGTTCAAGTGCAGTAAATTACTGTTTAGATTTTGGAGGGATGGATAAAAAAGAAATCAAAGAAAATTTAAATAACATTAATAAGTATTGTAATGAATTATCAAAAACAATAGATTCTTTCTCAAATTATATAAATAATGAAAAAACTCAAAAAACTATATCTATAGAAAATCAAATAAAACTTACAGAATCTTTAGTTAGTAGCTCTTTAAAAGCTGATGGAATAGAATTAATTGATGATATAGACTACGATAAAGAGCATTTAATTACTGCAATTGAAAATGATCTTTCCCAAGGAATTATAAATATTATCAATAATGCACAAAACGCTTTAGTAGAAAATAAAGATTATGATAATCGATGGATTAAGATGTCAAGTTCTGTAGAAAATGATACATATACATTGTATATAGAAGACAATGCAGGTGGTATTCCTGAAGATATTATAGATAAAGTATTTGAACCATATTTTACGACAAAATTTAAATCACAAGGTAAAGGACTTGGATTAAGTATGAGCTATAAAATCATTACTGAAAATTTAAAGGGAACAGTAGGTGTTGAAAATAGTGAAAATGGTGCTGTTTTTATTTTGAAATTACCATTGTTATAGATACTTTTTTATACAAAAGTGTTATAAAAGTCCAAGGAAACAACTAAATGAAATATCTAATTCTACTTTTTATATTGTTATCAAGTTTTTTAAACTCTTCTGAACTTCAATTTACCCAAGAAGAAAAAGCGTACGTAGATAATAACACTTTTAATGTATGTCCTCAATATAATAATTACCCAATATCGGCAGTTAAAGAAGGCAAACTTACAGGAGTTATGGGTGATTATTTTAATGAAATATCTAAAATAAGTAAACTTAAATTTGAAGGTATAGATCCAAAATCAGTACAAGATCTCAATGAACTTGAGATACAAGGTAAATGTGACCTTATATCAATAATGGGAGTAAATACACCACGATTTAAAAACACAGTTTCTGCAAAACCATTTATAATAAATGATTTAATAATATTAAGTTCTACCAAAACTCCAATTATAAATGTAAATGATATAGAAAACTTAAAAAAATTAAAAATCTATGTACAATTTGTAGGAATAAAAAAGATAACTCTAAAAGATTATCCACAACTTGATGTTATTGTTGAAAATGATTTAAATAAAATTATTGAAAAAATCAAAAAAGATGAAACTACTATTTTCTTAACTGCAAAATTTGTAGCGCATAAAGTTATTGAAAAATATGGATTTGGTGTTATAAAAGAAAATTCAATTTTAAGAATTTTAACTCCTAGCTTAACTATTGGTGTAAAAAAAGGGGATGAACTTCTATTAAGTATTATTAATAAATCTATAAATGAGTTAGAAAAAACAAATACATATCAGTTTATAAGCAACAAATATCAACGACTTTCATATCAAATAAACACAACTAATTATACGTATCTTTGGTATGCATTATTAGCAATAGCAGTACTTTTTATAATTGTATTTCTTCAATATAAAAATCAAAAAAAAATTCAAGAGAAACAAAAACAAATATTGAAACAAAAAGAACAGTTAAAAGTATATAGTGATAATTTAAATAAATTACTTGTTGAATCTCAAAAATTGAATAATAAACTCAATGAAGAATCAAGACAAAAAAAATTGGCTGTAAAAATTGCTACTCTTGGATTTTGGGAATATGATTTAGTAAACAATATTTTAGTTTGGTCGGATGAAAGTTATAAAATTTATGGAATAGATAAAAATAAAAATCCTGCTTCATATGAAGTTTTTATTAATGTTGTCCATCCAGATGATAGACAAATAGTAGAAAAAGCTTATTCGAACTCTTTAATAAATAAAGAACCATATCAAATTGTACATAGAGTACAAATGCCAGATGGAACTATAAAATGGGTTGAAGAACAATGTGAAACTATCTTTGATGAAAATGATAAACCTTTAGAGTCTTTAGGTACGGTATATGATATAACAGCTCAAAAAAATGCTTTACTAGAAGCCCAAAGACTAAATGAAGAATTATCAGCATCTGAAGAAGAATTAAGAGCTTCTCAAGAAGAGATTTTAGAAAATCAACACCAAATAGAATCTTTAGCAAAAGCAAAAGAACAGTTCTTAGCAAATATGAGTCATGAAATTAGAACTCCACTAAATGGAATTGTTGGGGTTGTTGATATGTTATTTGATGAAAAAGATATAAGTCAAAGTAGTATTGATAAACTAAATATTTTAAAGAAATCTTCAAATATCTTAACAAATATTGTAAATGATATTCTTGATTATTCATCACTTCAAACGGGAAATATGAAACTTTATCCAAAAGAGTTTAGTTTAAAAGAGATGTTAAATCATCTTCATTCAACATTTGAAAATGAATTTAAAGAAAAAAATCTTAAATTTAATATAAATGTAGATTCTGAAGTTAAAGATGTAATTATTGCAGATGAATTAAGGCTATCTCAAATTTTACTAAATTTATTAAGTAATTCTAAGAAGTTTACAGAACAAGGTTCTGTATCTTTAAATATAAAAAGTCCTTATAAAAATGAAAAATTACAGCATTTAATTATAGAAGTAAAAGATACAGGTATCGGTATGAGCCAAGATATTAAAAACAATTTATTTACACCATTTACTCAAGGAAATCAATCAAATACTAAAGAGTATAAAGGAACAGGACTTGGTTTAACAATAGTTAAAAAACTTGTTGATATCATGGGTGGACAAATAGATGTTTACTCTATGGAAGATTTAGGAACAACATTTAAAATAAAATTAAAACTTGAATATAGTGATAAAGAAATAGAGCACGCTAAAAAAGATGAAATTGTAATTTTGCCACAAACAAAAAATGCTCTTTTAGTTGAAGATGATGAAATCAATCAAATAGTTCTAAGAGAAACATTAGAAAAAAGAAACTTCAAAGTTGATATTTTAGAAAATGGATTAGAAGCTGTTAATAGACTAAAAGAAGAACATGATTATGATATTGTATTTATGGATGTTCAAATGCCAATTATGGATGGACATGAAGCTACAAGAAACATAAGAGAATTTGATAAAAACATTCCAATCATTGCTTTAAGTGCGGGAGTTTTACCTGAAAATATTGAACAATCTTTAAATGCAGGTATGAATATGCATATTGCAAAACCTATAGTTTTAGAAGAATTAAATAGTGTATTACAAAAGTTTATTTAATAGACTTTAAGACTATTTTATTTTTCTTCTTCATTTCCAATTATAGAATCATATAAATTTTTTGGAGTGTTTAAAATTCTTTTTCCAAAATCTAATGGAGCATTTAATCCCTCTTTTAAAAAGTTTGTTTCTACTTTTGGGTCACTTATTAAACCTTCTACTTTTACACTTGTTTCAATTCTTTTATTTTCACCTAAAAGTAAATAATTCACAACAGGTAAGTATTTTACCATCTTAGAATAACCCTTTAAGAAAATTAAATTTAAATTCATATCTAAAGTATCAGTTTTTAAATCAATAATACCACTTCCTTCAAAATCTACTGAGTTTCCAATAGCTTTTAAATCTGTAACTAAAATCTTGTCATTTATTGGGCTATATTTAAATTCTACTTCACCCTCATTTATTCTATATCCATTTAAATTAAACCCATCATTATTAATCATATCAATAACTGAAGGAATAGCTAATAAAGGATTTAATAAAGCAGGACTTGTATTTACAAAAGTGATAAGATTATTTATAAATGCTAAATCTTTTATTCTGGAATTATTAAGTTTTATATTTCCTTGAAGCTCATAATCTTTACCTGTAACAGATAAATCCATAATTCCTCCAGAGAAAATATCTTTATCAATCATAGTATTTAAATAAGTATCAGTTAAATTTGAAGCAAATATCTTATTTATATTATTTACATCTTCAAATCTTATTTTAGTGTTGTTATATTTTAAATCTAAAACAATATTTTCATCTAATTTAGCATCTAATTTTTTTGATAAGAATTTATATTTGTCATTTATTACAAGATTAGAATTTGTTGCATTAATTTTATATTTTTTTATATTTTGATCTTTATCTTTTTCTTTAGTATTTGTGTTTATTAACACATCATATCCATCTAAAAAAACATCAAAATACTCTTCATTATTGATACTCTTATAAACTATAGTATCATCTTTTGAATTGATTTTTAAATCATTATTACTTTTAAGTTCACCATAAACACTAAGTTCTTTTATAAGTTCATTATCTTTTTTTAAAGGTATATCAAGATTAAATAAATCAGCTTTAAAATTTATATCACCTTTTACAATTTCAACATCAGCATTAGCAATATTATAAAAAGAGTCATTATTATCTAAAATTACATCATTTACATGCATATTTAAAATACTATCTTTAATGTTTCCATCTAAATATAGTTTTTTTATCTTATTTTCTTCATATTCATCAATTGAATATAATTGTAGGTTTTCACCTATAACATTACCTTTAAAATCAATGTTTTCAAAATCTTTTACAACAAGATTTAATGTACCGTTATCTATATCATTTTGACTTAATAAATTAGAATAAGATTTTAATTTTGATAAATTTTTTAAATCAATATTTAAATTTTCATCAATACTTAAATAGGCTTCTAAATCTAGTAAATCTATATTAATATCATCATTGAAATCTAAATTTATAGCAGAATTCGTATCTAAAATATTAATAATACTTTCATCATCAGATTTTATTAGTATCGATTTTATATCTGCTTTACCCTTTGCTTTTAAAGTATTAGTATCTATATCTAAATCAACATTTGCATTGATCATGTCTTTGTGTTTAAAATCAGCATTTCTTATTTTAACAATTGAACCATCTAATTCTACATTTGCACTTTTTGAATAAAAATCAAAATTATCAGCAATAGTTATGTTTGAATTTTCTATATCAAAAGTTCCTGTAGTTTTCATAGGATCAACATATGGAATATCTAAAATTAAATTTGCATTTGTAATTCCGTCATTTTGAATTAGTGGAATTTGTATATCATATGCTTTTAAGATGGATTGAACATTTTCATCAAGTCTGTGTTTCATCTTAATAGAAACAATTACTTTACCTTTTTTTTGTGAAACTAAATTCTCTATTTTTACATAACTACCATCAATTTTAATATTCTTATATCTAGGTTTGTCTAAATTAAAAAGCAAATTACCATTTATAAAAGCTACATCAATTTTTTGAGTCATTATAGGTTCTACATCTTTATGAAATTTAATTTGACCTTTATCGATAGTTGCTGTTCCGTTTAAACTATCTTCTTCAATCATATTTTTAGTAAGATTATAAACGCCACTAAATTCATTTAGTTTGATTGGCCCCTTTACATTGTCATACATCCAAGATTTTGCAACTTCATCAATATCAGTTAAAAAAGTCTTTAAAAAATGTAAATTCTTAAAACTGTTAGAGTTTGTATAAAATTCAACTTTTTGTTTGTTTGATTCAACCTTTAAATTACCAATAATATCAGCAATAAAATAATTTCCATCATATGTTATTTTTTCATTGTTATAGTCAATATTTATTTTTCCATCAAATAATACATCATGTTCTTTTAAGTACAGTGAATATAAATCTAGATTACTGTTATTTGAAGAATGTTCAAAAGAAGTAGCGATATTTATGTACTTATTGTCTAAAAAAAGATAATTATCTTCAAGTTTTACTGTAAATCTATTATCAGCGATTGCAATATTTTCAATATCAATTCTTTCAAAATATTTCAAAAGTGTAGGAAAAAACTGTATATCTTTTTTAATCTCTTCAAATGTAGATGTAGTTTTAGATTTTCTGTCATTTAAAATAATATTGTCAATTGTTAAAATAAGCTTTTTATCTAATTTAATATAGAATTGCGAGATAGATACATTACCAAAGGAAATTGAATTAATTTTGAAACCAACAAATAAAAAGAAAAAGCCTAATAACAAAAAAACTACAAAAAATAATAATAAAACTTTAATAGCTTTTAACATTATTGAGGTTGTCCTTATATCTATAATTTGTGTACTTTTTTATCTTACAAAACCAGTTACAACTACACAAGTTTTATTTATTCCTAAAGGTACTACTAATGGGATTATAACATATTTAAATAAATCTGGCTTTCAATTAAATATTATTGATAGTGCTGTTCTTAGAAGTCTTGGATATATACAAAGCGGATGGATAAATTTAAATGCAAATAATCTAACTAAAATGGATTTCTTATACAAATTAACAACATCAAAAGCAGCGTTAAAAGATATAACATTAATTCCTGGTGAAACATATTATTACTTTTTAAAAGATATTGCCACAAAATTCAATTTAGATGAAAAAAGACTTTTTAAAACTTATGAGAAATATTCTTATAAAAAAGATGGAACTATATTAGCTGATACATATCACTTACCATATGGTATGAAAGAAGACCATATAATTTTATATTTATTAACTCAAACTGATAAGAAATATGAAGAGTTTTCTAAAAAAATATTTGGATATTATGATAAAGAAAAATGGTACTCATACATAACATTAGCATCTGTTATTCAAAAAGAAGCAGCAAATAAAAATGAAATGCCAATTGTCTCAAGTGTAATACACAATAGAATTAAAAAAGGTATGAAATTACAAATGGATGGTACTTTAAATTATGGGAAATTCTCTCACACTAAAGTAACTTCAAAAATGATAAAAGAAGATACATCTAAATATAATACTTACATACATACAGGTTTGCCTGAAAACCCAGTTAGTTCGGTGACATTAAATGCAATAAAAGCAGCTATATTCCCTGTAAAAAGTAATTATTACTATTTTGTAAGAGACAATAAAACAGGTTTACATAATTTTGCCTCTACATATAAAGAACATGTAAATAATATAAATGCCAATAGATATGTTAAAAAAAGTTACACTAAGGTAAAAGAAAACCCAACTGTTATTGATACAAAAGCTAAGTCTATAATGGAAACTGATGTATCTAATCAAAAACAGAATGCTATTTTAGATTTATGGAAAAGAGTTAATTAATCATTGTGAATAATTGAAACAATAATTATTTTGCTTCTTCCTAAAATGCTATTTTAATGCTTCCTTGAATTATATGTTGATAGTATTATGATTATTAAATCACAATATAGGAAGTCGTATGTCACAAATTATCTATACAAAAGTTGATGAAGCTCCAGCTTTAGCAACATACTCGTTTTTACCAATCATCCAAGCTTTTACTAAAAGTTCTGGTATTGAAATGGTTCAAAAAGATATCTCATTAGCAGGAAGAATTATTGCTAACTTCCCAGAGAACTTAACTGAAGATCAAAAAATTGGTGATGCTTTAGCAGAATTAGGAGAAATGACTCAAGATCCTAAAGCAAACATTGTTAAATTACCAAATATTTCTGCTTCAATTCCACAATTAAAAGCAGCAATTGCTGAATTACAATCAAAAGGTTACAATGTACCTAACTATGATGAATCTGAAGAAATTTCTGCAAGATATGCAAAAATCTTAGGTTCTGCTGTTAACCCTGTATTAAGAGAAGGTAACTCAGATAGAAGAGCACCAAGTGCTGTTAAAAATTATGCTAAAAATAACCCACATAGAATGGGAGAATGGAAAAAAGACTCTAAAACTGACGTAGCACACATGAATGCTAACGACTTCTATGGAGCTGAAGTTTCAACTACTTTAGAAAAAGAAGATAATTTCCAAATTAAATTTATAGATTCTGAAGGTAATGAAAAAGTATTAAAAGATTCATTAGCATTAGAAGCTGGTGAAGTTGTTGATGCAACTTGTTTAAGTGCAAAATCTTTACAAGAATTCTACCAAGAATCAATTGATGAAGCTAAGAAAAGAGATGTATTATTATCTTTACACTTAAAAGCAACAATGATGAAAGTTTCAGATCCTATTATGTTTGGATTTGCTGTAAAAGTATACTTTAAAGACTTAATTGCAAAACACGGTGAATTATTTGACTCATTAGGTGTAAACTTCAATAATGGTTTAGGTGATTTATATTCTAAATTAGACCAAGTTGATGAAGCTAAAAAAGCTGAAATTTTAGCTGATATTGATGCAGTTTACGCAAAACAACCTAGACTTGCTATGGTAAACTCTGCAAAAGGAATTACAAACCTACACGTACCTTCTGATGTTATTATTGATGCTTCTATGCCTGCTATGATTAGAGGTGGTGGTAAAATGTGGAATGCTGATGATAAAGAAGAAGATACTTTAGCAATGATTCCAGATAGATGTTATGCAAAATCATTCCAAGCTGTGATTGAAGATTGTAAAGAAAATGGTGCATTAGATCCAAAAACTATGGGAACTGTTCCAAATGTTGGTTTAATGGCTAAAAAAGCAGAAGAGTATGGTTCACATGATAAAACTTTCCAAGCACAAAGTGAAGGTAAATTTGTTATTACAAATTCAGCTGGTGAAACTGTATTTACTTTAGAGGCATCTGAAGGTGATATTTTCAGAATGTGTCAAGCAAAAGATGCTCCAATTCAAGACTGGGTTAAATTAGCAGTAACAAGAGCTAGATTATCTAATACTCCTGCAATTTTCTGGTTAGATGAAAACAGAGCGCACGATGCACAATTAATTACAAAAGTAAAAGAGTATTTAAAAGATCACGATACTGAAGGTTTAGATATCTCAATTATGGCTCCTGTTGAAGCAACTAAAAAATCTTTAGAAAGAATGAGACAGGGATTAGATACTATTTCTGTAACTGGTAACGTATTAAGAGATTATAATACTGACCTTTTCCCAATTTTAGAATTAGGAACTTCTGCAAAAATGTTATCAATTGTTCCATTAATGAAAGGTGGAGGATTATTTGAAACAGGTGCAGGTGGATCAGCTCCTAAGCACGTTCAACAATTCGTTGAAGAATCTTACTTAAGATGGGATTCATTAGGTGAATTTATGGCATTAGCTGCTTCATTTGAACACTTAGCTAATACTCAAGACAATGCAAAAGCTCAAGTTTTAGCTGATACGTTAGATAAAGCTACTGGAACTTTCCTTTTAAATGATAAGTCACCAGCTAGAAAATTAGGTTCAATTGATAATAGAGGTTCTCACTTCTACTTAGCTATGTATTGGGCACAAGAATTAGCAGGACAAACAGAAGATGCTGATTTAGCAGCTGAATTTGCTCCAATTGCAAAAGCAATGACAGAAAATGAAGATAAAATTATCGCTGAATTAGTTGCTGGTCATGGTCAACCATCTGATATAGGTGGATACTACTTACCTGATGATGCTAAAGCATCAGCAGCTATGAGACCATCAGCTACATTAAATTCAATTATTGGGTAATTTATTTACTAAATTATCTAAAAGGTAGGGTTTAAATACCTTACCTTTTTTTATGTCTATTTTTTTGTTAAAATATATCAATAATAAAGGATTTAAAATGAAACAGACATTTGAAGTTTTAAATGTAAAATGTGGAGGATGCGCTAACACTTTAAAAAAATCATTAAAAGAAGAATTTGGTGAAGTTGAAGTTGATTTAGACGTTACTCCTAGAAAAATTACATTAGAAATTGATACTAATAAAATAGAAGATTTAAAATTAAAGCTTAGAAGTTTAGGATATCCATTGAGTGATGATGAATTATCAGGAATTCAAAAAGCCACAACAACAGCAAAAAGCTTTGTAAGTTGTGCTATTGGGAAAATGGGTAGCTAAATTTGATTTAGCAACTCATTTATGTATTTAGTTTTTTCTTCTTTAGAAATTCCTTCTTGTAAGGCATTTCTTTTTACTAAAGCCCTACTTTGGAAAATTAATTTATTGTCGTTTATTTTATAAATATTATAGGAATTTTGAGCAGTATCTATTAATCCCAAAGTTTTAATTAAATCACCATTATCATCAAATATTAATTTAAATTTACTCTCTTTATACATTCTATTAATTTCACTTGATACACCAAGTTTTTTAATAAACCAAGGAGCTTTAGAAATATTTGCTGCTAATACTATTTTTTTATCTGTAAATTTATCTAAATCATTAAATACAGCTATTGCGTCATGATTTAATACAATTAAATAATCATTTTGAAATAATTCTTTAGTATAGTTGTATTTGTCATTATTTGATACATGGAAATACTCAGGTAATGCACTTATTTCAATTTCTTGAGCTTTTTTATTTTGTACTTGTTCTGGAGCAGTAAGATAAACTAAAATTAAAAAACCAACTAATCCTAAAAATGCAACTTTTAAACTATTTTTTAACAACATCTATTTTTTCCCTTTATTTTTCAATCTCTTTGCCCATCTTTTAAATAATCTATGAGAACTTATAGTTTTAGGTACTTCTTTATTTTCAAATATACTATCAACTAATATTTTTGATAAATATGGAGCTAAAACATAACCTCTACCACCTACACCGTTTATTATAAAAATATTTTCAATCATAGATAATTTTTCATCTTTTATATGACTACCATTTAATATATGCGGATTATTTTCAATAGATACCTTAGAATCCACAAGCTTACCCACAATAGGAAAATAATCATAACTTGATGCTCTAGCACCAATTTTATAATCAAGTACTTCTAGGTCATT
>CAKZOX010000081.1 GCA_937138295.1 uncultured Campylobacteraceae bacterium | reverse complement strand
TGATGAAGCTAAAGCATTTGTAAAATCTTGGGTTATACCTTTTAAAGATATATTAGGAGAAGGTTTAGGTTACTCTATTGTACCACTTTATCTACCTGGAGGTATTTTAGTATTTGTTGTTCTTATTACATATTTCCTTCATAGAATGGAATTTAAAGAGATGAAAGAAGCTTTATCTGAATCTTCAAAAGTAATGCTTGGAGCTGGTTTTGTACTTTTATTTACAATTCCATTAGTAAGAATTTTAATTAATTCAGGAGTTAATGAAGCAGGTTTTGATTCTATGCCTGTTGCAATGGCAAATTTTGTTGCAACTTCAGTTGGTGATATTTATCCATTATTTGCTCCAATGGTTGGTGCTTTAGGTGCATTTATTGCAGGAAGTAATACTGTTTCAAATATGATGTTAAGTCAATTTCAATTTGGTGTAGCTGATGCTTTAGGTATTTCAACTGCATTTATGGTAGCACTTCAAGCTGTAGGTGCTGCTGCTGGAAATATGATAGCAATTCACAATGTAGTAGCAGCTAGTGCAACTGTTGGACTACTTGACCAAGAGGGAGAAACACTAAGAAAAACTATTATTCCTACACTATATTATTGTTTAATTGCAGGTATTTTAGGTCTTATTGGTATGTACACTTTAGGATTAGTCGACCCACTTATGAAATAAAAGAGAAAGAGGAGTTTCCTTTCTTTCTCCTCTTTTTCAAGCAAATTTCTATATAATACTTTTAAAAATTTAAAGGGCTTATATGATACTTGACTATGCTGAAATAAATGACTTAAATCGATATAAAATCATGTCTGATACTGTTGTACCACGACCTATTGCTTGGGTTGTAACAGAAGATGATGGTATTTTAAATGCTGCTCCATTTTCATACTTTATTCCAATCTCTTCAAATCCTGCAACACTTATTATTGCAATTGGAGAAAAAGAAGAAGGTATTCCAAAAGATAGCTTAGCAAATATATTAAAAACAAAAAAAGCAACTATCTGTTTTGCAAATAAAGATAATGTAGATAAGGTAAAACTATCATCAACAATGCTAGCAAAAGAGCAAAGTGAAATTTTAGAATATGGTATAGATGTTGAAAAAGTTTTAGAAGATTTTCCACCTATGATAAGTTCATCACAAAGTGCCCTATTTTGTGAATATTATGACACTGTAAAAATCCCGGGGAAAACTACTCCTGTAATATTAGAGATAAAAAAACAGTTTATTGAAGATGATAGAATAAATGAGAAAATGCATATCAAAGTTGATAATGTAGGAAGATCAGGAGTATTTTTCAAAGCGATGGTAGACCTTTAGTAAAAAGGTCTATTAATTTTTACTATTAATTTTACTTAAAGTCATTTTCTTTATAATTATAAGAAAAATTTATACAAGGATTTTTCTATGTTAAAGAAAATAATTTCTCTTACTTTTTTACTAACTTTTTATGCACAAGCCTTTGATTTTAATCTAAAGCCTGTAAAACTTTCAGATGAACTTTACTGTTTTTTTGGAAAGCTTGAAGTTCCAAGTGAAGAAAATGCAGGAAATATGTCAAATAGCTGTTATGTAAAAGGTAATAATAGTTATGTAGTTGTTGATACAGGTTCAAACTATGAGTTTGCAAAACAGACTTATGAAGCTATGAGTAAAATAGCAAAACTTCCTGTAGAAGCTGTAATTGTATCCCATGAGCATGATGATCATTTTTTAGGAAATGGATTTTTTAAAGATATCTTTAATGCAAAAATCATTGGACCATCTACATTTAATGATAAATATAACTCAAATAGTAAAACAAGAATGATGAGTCTATTATCAGAAGATATCATGAACAAAACTAGAGTTGTACCTGTTGATGTAAAAATTAGCGAAGAGACTACTATGACAATCTCAGGAAAAGAGTTTACTTTTATTCCATTGGGATTTAAAGCACATTCGGCGCAGGATTTAGTGATTTATTTAGAAAAAGAGAAAATCCTTTTTGCAGCTGATGTTATTATGAATGGAAGACTTAATTCAACAAGAGATGGTTCTGTTATTGGGATGTTAAAAGCTGTTGATTTAGTGAAAAGCAAAGATTGGAAAATCTTAGTTCCAGGTCATGGTTTTGATACAAGTGAAACTGCTCCAAATGAGACAGAACAATACTACTCTTTAATAAAACAAAGAGTTATGAAAGCTGTTGAAGATGATGTTGGAGCTGCTGAAGTTTCAAATATAGTATTAATGGAAGAGTTTAAAGATATGCCATTTTATGATGTTTTCAATAAAAGAAATGTTTTTGATGCTTATTCTGAACTTGAATTTTATGATGGTGAATAAGAGCTTTTAAGCTCTTATCATCTCTTCTGGTTTCACATATTTATCAAACTCTTCATTTGATAAAATCCCTAAGTTTATAGCTTCTTGTTTTAGTGTTGTTC
Organism: uncultured Campylobacteraceae bacterium; assembly: GCA_937138295.1. Classification (GTDB taxonomy): domain Bacteria; phylum Campylobacterota; class Campylobacteria; order Campylobacterales; family Arcobacteraceae; genus JALRJW01. The sequence continues at coordinate 3,025 of CAKZOX010000081.1, read as the reverse complement.
CATTTTTATGGGCTGTTTTTGCTATAAGAGCTGCCTTTTCATATCCTATATATGGATTAAGTGCTGTTACTAACATCAAAGAGTCATTTAAAAACTTAGCGATTTTTTCTTTATTTGCTTCTATTCCTATTGCACAATTATTATTAAAAGAGTTCATACTATCACTTAAAAGTCTAATTGATTGCAAAATATTATAAGCAATTACAGGCTTAAATACATTTAATTCAAAGTTCCCTTGGCTAGCTGCCATGCTCACACTTGTGTGATTTCCCATAACTTGAACAGCAACCATAGTCATAGCTTCACATTGTGTTGGGTTTACTTTTCCAGGCATAATAGAACTTCCAGGCTCATTTTCAGGAATAGAAAGTTCCCCAATTCCACATCTAGGACCCGAAGCTAACCATCTTATATCATTTGCTATTTTCATAAGATTTGAAGCTAAGGCATTTAAGGCACCACTTAAAAAAACCTCCCCATCATGACTTGTCAAAGCATGAAATTTATTTGGATGAGAGATAAATTTATATTTTGTGTTTGTTAAGCTATTTAACTCTTCACTTACCATTTGTGAAAAATCAGGATGAGAGTTAAGTCCTGTTCCAACAGCAGTACCTCCAATAGCTAGTTCACAAATATATTTCATACTATCATCTATTTGATTTAAAGCTTTGTTTAACATCTCAACATAAGCTGAAAACTCTTGGCCTAAAGTAAGTGGAGTAGCATCTTGTAAGTGAGTTCTTCCTATTTTTATAATATCTTCAAACTCCTTTACCTTTTTTTCAAAAGTTGATTTAAGAGTTTTTATAGAGGGAATTAAACTATTTTGAATCTCCAAAACAAAAGCAATCCTCATAGCACTAGGGAAAGTATCATTTGAACTTTGGGCTTTATTTACATCATCATTTGGATGAACTAATTTAAAAACCCTAAAATCTTCACCCAAAAGCTCTGTAGCTCTTGAAGCTATTACTTCATTTAAATTCATATTTGATTGAGTACCACTTCCTGTTTGCCAAACAACTAAAGGAAAATTATCATTAAATTTATTTTCAATAATCTCTTCACAAGCCTTTTTTATAGCTTCTGTTTTTTCATCATTGAGTTTATTTAATCTATTATTTGTAATAGCACAAGCCTTTTTCAAAAAGGCAAAAGCTTTGATTATTTCAGTTGGCATATTCTCTATACCTATTGGAAAATTCTCTAAACTTCTTTGGGTTTGAGCACCCCAATACTTTTCATCTGGGACTTTTATTTCACCCATAGTATCACTCTCTATTCTGTAATCCATAATAAACTCCTAAAAATCTATTTATCCATCAAAATATCAGCTTCACTTCTAATCTTTTTCTTTAAAAAAGATTTTTCTCTTTCACTTAAATCTTTACTAACCTTACTCAAAGGCTTCTCTTTTTCTTTGACTTTTGTTTCTACTTTTTTCTCTTCATTTTTTTTAAAAAGTGTTATTAGTAGATATGCAGATATTCCAATATTTGAAAAAATCATAATCCATTTTATAGGTAAAATATAGTTTAAGTATTGAGTTTGTTCTGTTAACTTCAAATACTCCACAATATCTGAGTATAACCATTGAGATAAAAGAACAGATGAAAGTAATAGGATAACTATTGTTAATCTTTTTCGGAATTTATAGATTAAACTCCAAATAAATATTGATTTTACTTGCTTAAACATCTAAATTAAAAAATCCAATCCCAATAAGGCTAATGCACCAACCAATGATTTAGTTTTTAAATCATCTTTGATTTTTCTTTTCTCATTTGCTATTAAAACCTCTAATTCCTCATCATTATAATCATCAAAAGTTTTATGCCTCATCACAAGCTCAGCTTTTAGGTTTAAAATAGCTCTTTCTTGAATTTTATCATTTATTGCTGATTTTAATTTCTCATTTTGTATTTTAGCAAAATCAAATGTTTTGCTAAACTGCTCTTTTGTTAGGTTAAACATATTTTGTGTTTTTTCTTTTATATTTGTTGTTAGTTTCATCTGTTTATTGTATTGAAAAATTGATAAAAAAGCTAGGATAAATAACTCTTCAAGTCATTTAAAATCACCTCATCTATCCATTTAGGCTCAATTATTTTCATATGAGGCAACCAATATTTTATTATAGGGATTATCTCCATCTCATGACTTATTTTTATTATAACTATTGATGAACCATCTTTATTTATTGATTCAAATGTTTGACTTGGAGAGATTGGTTTTCTTTGTATATATTTACTAATCTCTGATGATACCTCAATTTTAACTTCAAAAGGTTCTTTTGTATTATCAAACCAGATTGAAGATACTTTATTTAAAATTCTATCTATTCTATCATCAATTTCAAATGTGGTGTTAGTCGTTTTTAGATTTGTAATATTTTTTAGGTAATATTTTTTTATTCTCTGATTATCATTTTTATCAATCCCAAGTAAATACCAAAAGCCCTCAAAATTCACTATTTTGAGTGGATTTAGATTAAGTTTTAAAGTTTTTGAGTTATTGGCTTTATAGTTACAACTTATTTCAAGTTTTGATTTAATTGCCATTTCAAATACTTGAATTATCTCAAGTTTATCTCCAATATCTTCCATATTTAGTTTTGCATATATTGGATTATAATCATGGTTTTTTATTTTATCAAGTAATGATTTTGCTTTAGATGAAAAATTGTTCCCTACTCCATCAACAAGTTTTTCCATAATATCTAAGATAACTTTCTCTTCTATAGATGAGCTTTTTTCTAGTTTAAAACCATCTTGCATTTTCCAAAGTCTATTCTCTTGATATATGGGAAATGAGATTAATCTTTCATTGAAATCCCTTTGAATAGTTCGTGTTGATACATTAAACTCATCTGCTAAATCTTTTACAGATAATTGCTCACCATTATAGAGTTTTGTAAGTATTGAAACTAATCTTGTGAGAGCTTTATCATAATCATGTTTATATGCCATTTTAAAATCTTTATAATTTGTTTTTTACTATGGATTGTTCTATATATACAATG
>CAKZOX010000080.1 GCA_937138295.1 uncultured Campylobacteraceae bacterium | reverse complement strand
AGTTTAAGTCTTTATGACTTCTGCTGAAAGTATAAAAAAGAATTGTTGTTTTAGTGTTGCTTTGGATGTAACAGTTTCGAAAAGGTGTATATAAAATATACAAAATATTAAATGTTGCTATTAAATAATTTTATTTTAATTTTTTAATTATATAATCACACATTAAATAAGGTTATAAGTTATGAATAAATTATCAATTGCAATAGATATGGGTGCAAAAAACAATGGTGTTTTTATTGTTAAAACAAATAATAGTGATATAGTTGAAAAAAAAGCTGAAAACATTATCATAGATAATATAAATTTTTCAAAGAAAAGTAGAAGAGAAAATAGGCATAAAGATAGAAACTATAAAAGAAGAAAACTCGCAAAAAGACTATTAATAGAATTAATCAACTTTAATGATTTTACTAAAAATCAACAAGAAAGTATTTTAGGACTTTTAAATAATCGAGGTTATACTTTTTTAAGTACTTCAAGTGAATTTGAGAAATTAAATGATGAAACACTTCAATTCAACAAAAAGTACTTAAATAGTATAAGTGATTTAAAAACTAAAGATGATTATGAAGATTTCTTAACAAATGAATTTGAAGATGAAAAAGAACTCTTAGAATTTTTAGAAAAAAATATTGAACTTATAGGTATTACTTTAAATGATTTACAAAATTTTATGAATAAAAAGAACATATTAAATGACTTGGAAAACTTAAGTAAAAACAAAATAATCAAATTCAAATCATTTTCTTACATTAAAACACTTCTTTATAAATATGGATTTAAAGATTTAGGAAAAAATCAAGTTGAAATTACAAAAAAATTGAATACTGAAAATATTGATTTATCAAAATTAGATTTTAATAAAGAGATTATGTACATAAATTCACTTCAATTCGATGAACAATTTTCGAATAAAGAAAAAAGTAGAGTGATTATTGAAGATTTAAAGGAGTTAAAAAAGCTTTTTATAAACATTCAAAATGAAATTAATACTGGAAGTAAACCAAGGAAGAAATATCTTAAAGAGATAAAAGATGAAATAAATAGTTTTGAATTTATTGAAAATAAGGAAGCATTTTTTAACCTTGTAGGAAATATCTCAAATTTACAGTTAAGAGTACTTAGAAAGTTTTATGCAAGAGTTCTAAATGATAAAGAAAAATATACTATCTTAAAAAAATATTTTTTGGCTCATCATTATAAAACAGAGAATGAAAAGAAAAGAAGAAAAGAACTATTCAAAATTTTGAATAGTTTTGATAATCTAAAAGAGTTTTTATATAATTGCAAACCAGAAAACTCAATACCTCCTTATGAAGATATGAATAACCGTGATACTTATAAGTGTAACTCTATGCTAATAAAACCAAGTGAAATTACAGAAGACATAAAAGAAACAATAGATTATCTACTCTCTAAACCTGAGTTTCAATATCTGACTACTAAATTTGACACTCAAACAGGAGGGTTAGAAACTATAAGAAAAGTCCAATATATCAAAACAAAAGTAATAAAAGATAATCAAAAAGTTCAAGAAGATTTTACATATTCAAAATACTTACAAAGAATACTAGATGCCACTGAAATTATTACAACAAAAGAATTAAATCCAAGAAATGTATTTAAACATAAAGCAAAGTTTGAAAAAGGAAGTGTAGATTCTATTGAAAGTTTTAAAAGAGTTTTCGGAGAAAAAACTTACCAATCTTTGAATTTAATAGCTCGAAAATATTATGATGAAGAAGAAAAAATCTTAAGTGGTATTTATAATGAAAGTAAATCAATTTTTACCAAATGTAATACAAATACTCCTTACAAAAATAATGCAAAACATATATTACTTAAACCCATCTATTCTTGTGAGTTCACAAGTGAAGAATCTGATAAGTTTTTAGAAGATATAAAAAATACAAAAGGCTTACAAACAGCCCTTCAAAGAGTTAGTGAAGAAGCAAAAAAATATCAAAATAGTTTTTATCATATTATAGAAGCTTGTTTTAATGATGAAAAATGTATCGATGATAAAGATATAAAATTAATAGTGAAAAATATTGATAATAACTTACAAGTTCTAAAAAATATACTTCAAGATAAAAAATCATATTTAAATAAAATTGAAACTGTTGATACTAAAAATTTAAAAAGAGTAATAAATATATTTAAACAAACTTACGAAATACTTTTTAAAGAATTGGGAGGTTTTAATAAAACTTGCAGACACTGTACTCAAGAAAATGCTACAAGAAGTGATGAAACTTTTACAATAGCAAAAAGACTATTAAGTGATGTTGCAAAACCAATAGATGGAATGCTTGATATGATGTTAGATAGAGTTGCATTTGAGATTACTGAAAATATTCTAGAAAATGATTTAAAAGATATTAATGTATTAGAAATACTTTTAGAACAAAATAGATTTGAATTTGAAGAAAATCTTATAGCAATTAAAAAGAAAGACAATAATCAAATTAAACAGAAAAAAAGAGAGCATAAAGATAAATTAAATATTGATATTTGTCCATATACTGGTAAAAATATAGAAAAAGGCGATTTTGACCACATCTTACCACAAAGCAAAGGAGTGTATAACTCAAAGGCAAATATGATTTATTGTAGTGTTGAAGGAAATCAAAAAATAAAAGGTAATAAAGACTGGTCTTTAGAACTTATAAAACAAAATGCTCCTAAACACTTAAAAGAGATATTTAAAACAGATAACTTAGATGAGATAAAAGCACTTATAAAAAAAGAACTTGATAGTATAAATGTTAATGAATTTTCAAATTTTGATAACCTTAAACTTCATCAACAAGTAGCATTAAGATATGCACTATTTATAAGAGAAACACAAGAATTTAATAAAGCTTTTGAAATAGTAAAAAAAGACAAAATAAAAACTTTTTCAAATGGAACCCAAAAAAGATTAGTTAGATTTATCAATGAAAAACTAGCAAAGAAATTTTCTAAAGAATTTATCATCAAAAGAGTTTTTCAGATATTATTCACAAAGACCATCATATGAAAACCTACCTCTATTAACTGCTGATGGACTAGTAATACCTAAAATAGGCTTAACAGATGCATTATCAAAAAAAGAATACCTTCATAGTGTTCCAATCATTGCAGGCTCAAATAGAGATGAAGTTAAGTTGTGGTTGGCTTCTGCTGAATATTTTGTTGATTTAAGTTATTCATTTTTAGGATCAAAACTATGACTTATGACATGCCTCTTTCCCAAATGAGTCTTTGGAACTCGCGATTTAAATAGCCGAGTTTGTTAATGATTTTGTAGACATAAAATAGCTGTGGCGGGTGTGCATGACATTTCTTATCATATACTGCCAACAGTCTGACTACCCTCGCGTCTAGTCCCGTCTCCTCTTTAATTTCCTTCACAGCGACCTCAGATGGTGTAAACCCAACATCTCCCCAACCTCCGGGAATTGTCCATTTTTTATCCACAGACTCT
>CAKZOX010000079.1 GCA_937138295.1 uncultured Campylobacteraceae bacterium | reverse complement strand
ATTTAAAGAGTAAAAATGTAATACCTCAAAGATATAAATTTCTAATTGATCGTGAGTTTATTCCTGATAGATCACAAAATGACAATTTAAAATTGCAGGAACATACATCAAGAATATTTCGTCAGATTAGTGCAAATGTAACTACTGAAAATGAGGTAAATAATCTATATGCTGAAACAACAAGATAAATTTTCAATTATAGTAGCCAAATTCATCTTTCAGTCGTCTCAAAATGCAGCTACTGAAAAAAAGAAAGAAAAAATATCAGACATAATGGTTGAATGCCCAACATGTAAAACTTTTGTTTCAAAAAAAGAGGGTATTTTAAGTAATGGAAATTACTTCTGCAGTGTTGAATGTTTAAACAACAAAGGATAGACTGTGATTATTTTAGGTGATGAATTAGTACCATATGAAGAGGTATCTAGTATTTCAAGTATAGATGAAATAAAAACTACAAAAGCTAATAGTATAGTATCATTTGATTTTGATGAAAAATTATTAAAGTACTGTTTTGAAAACTCTTTAAAATGTCTTGTTAAAGTTGTAAGTATTAAAGAAGCTATTTACTGTAATAGTTTAAATGCTCTTTATATAGCTTCACATTATGATATGGCAAAAAAAATACAAAAAGTAGCAGATAACTATATGTTTGATTCAAAAAATCTGTGTATTATTAAAAATAATAATAGTTTTGAAGATGTTGCAAAAAGTGAAATAGATGGAGTAATATACAGCATATTACTTGATAATAAGTGATAATTGGATAAAATCCAAATTTTAAAAGAAAGAGATACTTGTGAAAGATATATTAGACATAATAATTTTAGTAATGTTTGTGATTATGGTAGCACTATTTATAATTAATTTTAATAGGCAACAAATAAACAAGTACAAAGATAAGATAGAACCTAAAGATAAAAACAAGGAAAATGTAGATGAATAAACCATTATTAATTGAGATTGGTGTTGAAGAATTACCAGCTATTCCATTTTTAAAAGAATTACCAAATATTGAAAAAAAATGGATGGATATATTAGAAAAAAATAAATTAGCATGTGAATTTGATTTCTTTTATACACCAAGAAGATTAGTATTATGGCATAGAGAATTTGCACTTGCACAAGAAGATTCAGTGGTGGAACAATTTGGTGCACCAATTAAGATTGCATACAAAGATGGTGAACCTACAGGTGCTGCTTTAGGATTTGCTAAAAAGTGTGGAGTTGATGTAAGTGAATTACAAAGAAAAGACACAGGAAAAGGTGAAGTTCTTTACTTTAAAAAAGAAGTAAAGGGAAGTGAATCTAAAACTCTTTTAAATGAGATGGTTAATGAGTTTATTTCATCACTAGCATTTGGTAAGTCTATGAGATGGGGAAGTAGAACGGATAGTTTTATTAGACCTATTAGAAGTTTAACTATGATGCTAGGTGAAGAAGTTATACCAGGTGAGCTATTTGGTGTAGAGTCTTCAAATATTTCTTATGGACACAGAATGGTATCTTATGAACCATTTTCTTACTCTTTTGCAGGTGATTATTTCTGTAAGCTTGATAAAAATGGTGTTATTTTATATCCAGATGAAAGAAAAGATAGAATCTTAACTCAAATGAAAAACATTGAGCAAAGGGATAATGTAAAAATAGAAATAGACCAAGAACTTCTTGATGAGGTTGTAGCTATTACTGAATATCCAACTGCTTTAATTGGTAGATTTGATGAAGAATTTTTAGAATTACCTGAAGAAGTTATTGTTACTTCTATGAAAGAACACCAAAGATACTTTGCTGTTTATAAAGATGGTAAATTAACAAACAATTTTATTGTTGTATCAAATGCTAAAACTGAAGATTTTGGTTTTATTATTTCTGGAAACGAAAAAGTATTAAGACCAAGATTAGCAGATGGTATGTTCTTCTGGAAAAATGACATTAAAAACGGTCTTGTAAATGATGGTTTAAAAAATGTTTTATTTGTAGATGGACTTGGAAGTGTATATGACAAAGTAAATAGAGAAATTTCTTTAGCTTCATATTTATGTGATGCCTTTAATGTAAAAGATAAAAATGATGCTTTAAAAGCCACTGAGTTATCAAAAGCTGACCTTATGTCTGAAATGGTTTATGAGTTTACAGAACTTCAAGGTTTAATGGGACATTATTACGCAAAAATAGCTGGTGAGAATGAAAATGTTTATACAGCTATTAAAGAACAGTATTTACCTGATGGTGAAGATTCTGATTTACCTTCAAATAAAGTTTCAGCAGTTGTAGCTTTATCTAATAAACTTGATAGCTTAATGGGACTGTTTAGTGTAGGAAAAGTTCCAACAGGATCTAAGGATCCATTTGCATTAAGAAGAGCATCAGCTGGTATTGTAAAAATTGCGATTGAGCATGAACTAGCACTTGATTTATCACAGATTATAGATGATAATATTGAAAAATATCCAGGTTTAGATAAAAATTCTTTAATGGATTTCTTCACTGAAAGATTATTTAAAATCTTTGATGTAAATCCATCTGTTTTAAAAGCAGTATTAGGATCAGGGGAGAGTGATATCTTTAAAGTTTCACAAAAACTTTGTGCATTAAATCCTATTGTTTTAAGTGATTCATATAAAGAATATCAAGCTACATTTAAAAGGGTAGCTAACATTATAAAAGATTTAGACTTTAGTGTTGAGCTTAATGTAAATGAAGCATTATTTGAAGAAGATGCAGAAAAAGAGTTATTTGCAAGCTTTAATGTAGTTAAGTCAAAAACTTATGAAACTTATGAAGAACAACTTGAAGCTTTATTTGCTTTAAAAACTAACTTAGATAATTTCTTTGACAATGTTTATGTAAACCATGAAAATGAAGCTATTAAAATAAATAGAAAAAATATAATCGGTTTAGTGTATTCTGAGTTTAAAAATATTGCTGATATTGCAGAAATTTCTATATAAGGTATTTAAAATGAGATTAGCACTATTTACAGCAATTTTTGTAATATTTTTTACAGGTTGTGAAGAAAAACAAAACAAAATAAATAGATATATTCAAAACTGGACAGGTGTAAATGGGGTATTAGAAGTATATGCAGGTGAAAAGCTAGTAAAAAGATTTATTAAAATTGATAAGCTTTCAACTGCAAATGCAACTGATGGATCTATTTCAAGACCTTATAGATATGGATATGGAATACTAGATGAAAATCTTAATTTCCAAAAAGATCCAAATGAAAAGAAAGTATATTTTGAGTTCTCTGATTACTCAACTAGTTATATTTTCTTTGAAAAACCATAATTTAAAACCATCCTATAAAGAATAGCTTAAATGACTAGCTATTTTTTTAGGCAATACTTTATGGTTTGATTTTTTGAGCATTTTTTAACAAAGTGTTCAAATGATCAAATTAAAATTGATACATTTATTAGGTCAAAGTTCTATAAAAACTCATTGTTCTCACAAGTGTTAAACTAACAAGTTTACTTTTTATGTTGGATAAGTACTCTATGTGGCTTGGATGGTTGGTTGTATTTAAAAAGGGAATAAATAATAGTTGCTAATTTTTTAGCAACTATTATGATTGCTTCTTTTTTAGATTTGCCAGATGATACTTTGTCACGAAAAAGTTTATTGAGTTCTGTATTATGTCTTATGGATGAAACTGCTGCTATATAAAGAGCATGCTTGGCTATTGGAATTCCTCTTTTGGCTAGTGTGCCAGTTGAATATGATTTACCAGATTGGTAAAGGGTTGGATAGAGCCCTAAAAAGCCAATAAATGCTTTCGCTGATTCAAATCTTCGTAAATCTCCACATTCACCAAGTATTGCAGCTATAGTTTTATCTGAAACTCCTGGAATTGATTTTACATTATCAATATTTGTTGAATCATCATCAAGTTGATTGTCAATTAAATCTTGAATTTGTTTTTCAACTTCATCTTTTTCTTGAATTAAAAGCTCTAATATTCTAATATTAGTCTTGATCATTAAAGAACGAGCATCTTTAGCACGACCTGCATATATTGAGGAATTAGCTAGGTCAATTAAGTGCTGTGCTTTGACTTCGTTAAAGTTGTTACCCTTAATACCTCTAAAAAGCTTAAGAAGTCGTTTTATAGAAGCTTTTTGTAGGTCAACGCTAGTTGGGTATTCTTTGATGATTACTAAAGCTGTCTTTGTGAATATATTAGGAAATACATTTTCTAAACTGTCTCTGAAAAGTAGTTCGTAGCCAATTAGCTTCTTTTCTCGGTTTAGAATAGGCTGTCTCGCTGCATAAAAATACATAAAAGCAGAGGTCCTGTATGTTGTCTTTAGAATTTTTTATGACTTGAATATAGGATAATTGAGTGTGCATTTCACCTGTTTTTGGTTATTTTTTCCTAGGTGAACAAATTTGACGCACTATCAGTTGCATTAATCGCAAGAAATAAACAAATCAAAGTAATGTTTTGATATAGTGAAATATTATGACAGCTCGCATTTGATGTGAAAATGCGAATAAAGTACTAAGTTTAGTACCTAGGAGAGATAACTTGGAATTCGGCACAATTTTTTCGTTAGCCTTATATTTTATCGTGATGTTAGGCATTGGTTTTTATGCCTATAAAAAGTCAACGAGTGACGTATCAGGCTACATGCTCGGCGGTAGAAATTTAAGCCCAAGTGTAACGGCATTATCGGCGGGCGCATCCGATATGAGTGGCTGGATGCTAATGGGTCTGCCAGGTGCAATGTACTTGTCGGGACTCAGTAGCGCATGGATTGGCATTGGTTTGATTATTGGTGCGTATCTTAACTATCTGATTGTTGCACCGCGTTTGCGTAGTTATACCGAATTGGCAAATGACTCAATTACGCTTCCTGATTTTTTCGAAAACCGATTTAACGATGATAAGCGCGTGCTACGCGTTATTTCATCAATTGTAATTATTGTATTTTTTACACTTTACACCTCATCTGGTGTGGTTGCAGGCGGCAAGCTGTTTGAATCAAGTTTTGGCTTAAGCTATGAGTTAGGTTTGTATGTAACTGCTGGCGTTGTTGTTGTGTACACTTTGTTTGGTGGGTTTTTGGCGGTTAGCCTGACTGACTTTGTACAAGGTTGCATTATGTTTTTAGCCTTAGTGTTAGTGCCTTTTGTGGTACTAAGTGAAGTTGGCGGATTATCTAATGCGGTGGCAACGGTAGAACAAATTAACCCAAGTTTACTCAGTTTTGCGTCGGGTGTTTCTGTACTGGGTGTTATTTCTGCGATGGCATGGGGTTTAGGTTATTTTGGACAGCCACATATCATTGTGCGCTTTATGGCTATTCGCTCAGTTAAAGATTTACCGACGGCGCGCCGTATTGGCATGAGTTGGATGATTGTGTCGCTTATCGGTGCATTAGCGACAGGGTTTGTTGGTGTTGTGTATGTCAATCAAACGGGTACTGAATTAAAAGATGCTGAGACCATCTTTATTTTATTATCGCAAGTATTGTTTCACCCTTTAATTGCAGGCTTTTTA
>CAKZOX010000078.1 GCA_937138295.1 uncultured Campylobacteraceae bacterium | reverse complement strand
CTTTGTTGGGTTGAATCTAGAAGAGGAAAAGTTAAAGCTAGAGTTGAAACAAGAGGAAGAAATAGACCTTCAAGAGGACTTGTATTTGTACCTTGGTTTGATGAAAAAGTATTTATTAATAAAGTTTGTTTAGATGCGACTTGTCCTCAATCAAAACAAACTGACTTTAAAAAATGTGCAGTAAAAATTTACAAAGCATAAATAAGATTATAAAAATTTATAATCATTTTTAAAAGAAGAAAAGATGAAAAAAGAAGCAATAAGTGATAGAAGAAAATTCTTTTTAAATATTGCAAGGGGTGCTGGACTAGCAGTTCTTGGTGGATTGGTTTGGAGTGCTTATGTTGATGAAGTAACAGCTTCACAACTAACTCTAAGACCACCAGGGGCCTTAGAAGAAGAGGATTTTTTAGCTACTTGTATTAAATGTGGAATATGTGTAGAAGCATGTCCTTTTGATACATTAAAGCTAGCAAAACCAGGGGATAATAAACCTTTAGGAACACCATATTTTGAGCCTAGAGATATACCTTGTTATATGTGTACAGATATACCATGTGTACCTGTTTGTCCAACAAATGCCCTTGATATGAAAAAAGTTTCTACAAATAATCAATTAGATATTAACAAAGCAGACATGGGTGTTGCTGTTGTTGATACTAAAAACTGTATTGCTTTTTGGGGTATTCAGTGTGATGCTTGTTATAGAGCTTGTCCTTTATTAGATAAAGCAATTTACCTTGAATACGATAAAAATGAAAGAACAGGAAAACATGCATTCTTAAAACCGATTGTAGATAGTGATTTTTGTACAGGTTGTGGACTATGTGAACACGCCTGTGTAACTGATAAGGCAGCTATTTTTGTACTGCCTAGAGAGGTTGCTTTAGGAAAAGTTGGAAATCACTATGTAAAAAGCTGGGATAAAGAAGATGAAAAAAGAGTTCAAAATGCACAAAGCCAAACAACTACAACTGAAATTAGCAAAGAAAGTGCAATTGATTCATTAAATGATATGGGAGGACTTTTAGATGATTAAGAATAAATATTTAATTTTAAGAAGAGTTTTTCAAATATCTTTAATGACTCTATATTTTGGAGCAAATGCTTGGGGATGGAATTTTATAGTTGGGAACTTAAGTTCATCAAAAATACTTGATACAGTTCCTATTAGTGATCCTTACGCTGTACTTCAAATGTTTGCAGCAGGTGCTGTAATTGCAAGTGATGTATTTATAGGTGCTTTAGTTGCTGTTTTATTCTATTCAATTGTTGGTGGTAGAGCATTTTGTTCTTGGGTTTGTCCTGTAAATATTGTAACAGATAGCGCAAATTATTTAAGAAGAAAATTTGGATTTAATCAAATTCAAAAAAAACAACCTGCTAGTAGAAATATTAGATATTGGATTATTGTAATGAGTTTAATAATCTCATTTATCTTTGGAGTTGCAGCATTTGAGTTTATCTCACCTGTAGCTATGACTCACAGAGGAATAATATTTGGACTTGGTTTTGGTTGGGCAGCTATTGTTATAATTTTTCTATTTGATCTTTTCGTACTTAAAAATGGTTGGTGTGGCCATATCTGTCCTATAGGTGGGTTTTACTCAGGAATAGGAAGATTTAGTCTAATTAGAGTTAAACATGAAGAAGAAAAATGTACTTTATGTATGAAATGTAAAGAAGTTTGTCCAGAAAATCAAGTACTTTTTATGGTTGGAAAATCAAGCCAACAAGTACTTATGGGAGAGTGTACAAACTGTGCTAGATGTATAGAAGTTTGTGATGATGACGCATTAAACTTCTCAATTAGAGATTTAATAAATAAAACTAAGGAGAATTAGTATGAAACTATTTACTAAAATTAGTCTAAGTATAGCTGCTGTTTCAGTGTTATTTCTTAGTGCTACAGCAGAAGAAACAAAAACAACAAAACAAGGTGTTAAAGCAACTATTACAGAAGAATCATTAGGATTAAGAAAAGTTGACCTTTATACTGAAAAAGAAGTGAAACCTGAAGAAACAAAATATAGTAAAACTTATGCAGGAAGTGGACATAAAATTAATAGAGCATTTCAAGATGCTCCACCTATGATTCCACATGATACAGAAGGAATGCTACCAATTACAATTGATAACAACCAATGTACAAGTTGTCATGCACCAGAAATCGCAACAAGTATGGGAGCAACTCCAATTCCTGAATCACACTTTACAGATTTTAGACCAAAACATAAATTTGATGGTAAGAAATTTGAAAAATCAATTGATAATATGAAAAATGAAATATCAATTAAACAAATTAATCAATTAGCAGGCGCTAGATTTAACTGTTCACAATGTCACGCACCACAAAGTGAAGGTCAATTAGTTGATAATACATTTGACCCTGAGTTTACAGAGCCAGATGGAGCTAGTAAATCAACTTGGAGAGGAACTAAACTTACTGAAGGTTTAGATACTTTAAAAGACTAAAAATGGAAAGAAGAGAATTATTTAGTTCTCTTTTTTCATCAAAGAAAAAAGAGACAAAACAAACACTAATAAGACCACCATACTATGAAGATGGAAGTTCTTTTGATAAAGAGTGCATAAATTGTATTGAAACACCTTGTATCACTTTTTGTGAAGAGAATATTATTATAAAAAATGAAGACAATACACCAGTAATTGATTTTATTCTTGGAGGATGTACATACTGTGATGAGTGTGCAAATGCTTGTCCAAATGATGTTTTAGATTTAGAGTACAAAAAAAATATTGATGCTATAATTGAGATTAATATGCTTGAGTGTTTAGCTTGGAATCAAACAATGTGTTTTTCTTGCAAAGACCCTTGTTTAGATGATGCAATACATTTTTTTGGAATGTTTAAACCTGTAATACAAGATGATACATGTACATCTTGTGGATTTTGTATTTCTGTTTGTCCAACAAATGCAATAACAATTAAAAAAAAGGAAGAAGTATAAATGGCTGTAAAATTTATTTCACATGTAGAAGAGAATGGCTTAGGAGATTGGTTTATTAGTTTAACTGATACTTTAGAAGATCTTACTGTTATTTGTAATAATCTAAATGACTATAAAGAACAAATTGAAGAACTTGGTGCTAAGTATGGAAATGATATAGAAGTTGTATGGACAAAATCAAAAACACTATCACCTAAAAATATCTCTGATTTAAATGAAAAAATGGCACTTTTACAAAAAGAGTATGAACAAGAAATAAATCAAATCAATCAACAAAATGGTAATGAGAGCTAAAAATGATTAAATATATACTAATACTTTTTTTAAGTTTAAATCTATTTGCAATTGAAGATTTAGAACCTAATAAAATCTTCAAAGCAAGTGGAACTGTTCAAAGCATAGTATATAAAAACAATAAGCTTTATGCAGGTACTTCAAACGGTAGTGTTGAAATTTTCGACCTTAATACAAGTGAAAAAATACAAACTATCACACTTCCTAAAATCAAAGATTTTATAGGAGATATAATTCCTGCTAAAATTTACTCAATTGATTTATTTGAAGATAAAATTTTGATAGTTTCACAAGGAATGAAAGGATATAGAAATGTCTTTTTATATGAGAATGAAAAACTACATAAAATCATTGATATAAAAAAAAGATACTATATAAATAAAGCTTATTTTATATCAAATGAAAAAATTGTATTTGCCCTACTTAGCAATGAAATTGGTGTATATAATTTTAAAACTAAAAAACTAGATTATTTAGTTCAAATTAGTCATTCATCATTTTCTGATTTTATGATTAGCCAAAATAAAAAAACAATAGCAACAACAGATGAAAGTGGAAAAGTAAGAGTAGTTGATTTAAATACTGCACAAATCATAAAAGAACCAAAGGCTTTAAATCTTGATAAAGTTTATAAAATTGATTATAAAAATGATGTGATTTTAACAGCAGGGCAAGATAGAAAAAGTGTCATTTATAATGATATTTCAACATACTTTTTTGATTTTGATTTTCTAATTTATAGCTGTGCGTTAAGCCCAAAAGCAAAACTTGGAGCAATAGCTTATAATGAAAAAAATGAGGTTTTAGTATTTGATGTTAAAACAAAAGATAAATTATATAATCTAAAAAAACAAAGAGCAACACTAACACAAATACTTTTTATAAATGAAAATGAAGTTTTCACTAGCAGTGATGACTCAAATATAAATTATTTTAAATTAAACTAAAGGAGTTTAGATATGAACATTTCAAGTATAGTAGTACAAACAACACCAAAATACCTAGATGAAGTAGTACAAAGCTTAAAAGATTGTGAAGCTTGTGATTATCACTTACATGATGAAAAAGGAAGAGTTATTATCACTATTGAGGGTAATGGAGTAAAAGAAGAACTAGAAAAACTAAGAGTTATTGAAGCAATTCCTCATGTAATCTCAGCTGATATGCAAATGGCTTATAGTGAAGACGAATTAGATGAACATATTGAAGTTTTAAATAATCAAGATGCTGTTCCTAAAATACTAAATGATGATAATGTAAAAGCAGATGAAATCATCTATAGAGGGGATTTAAAACATAAAAACCTTGAAGGTTTTGCTAAAGATTTTGATAAGGTAGATTAAAATGGAGTTTAATGAAAGTGAATTCTTAATTGAAACAGTTGTTCCAAGTGATGAATTAATAGTTTCAAGAACAGATATAAAAGGAATCATAACATACTCAAACGATACCTTTGCCCAAATTAGTGGCTATAGTGTTGATGAACTTATTGGTAAGCCACATAATATAGTTAGGCATCCAGATATGCCTAAACGAGTTTTCAAGGACATCTGGAACAAACTTCGTTACCATCAAAAATGGGAAGGAGTAATAAAAAATCTTAGAAAAGACAAAGGCTTTTATTGGGTTTATGCCTCAATTAGCGGAATCTATAAAGATGGAAAACTAATAGAATTCAAATCCCTTCGAACACCTATTGACTATGAAACAAAACTAAAATATCAAAAACTCTATGATGAATATAGAAATATTGATGAAGATAATATTAGGACTATAATTTATAAATAAAAATTTATATTATTAAAGAATTTTATGTTATATTTGAATCCAATAAAGGATAGTTTTGGGTTCAAAGAATAGAATACTATTAGGGTTTATCACAAATATTATAATTCACAATATTAGAAATACATTTAAATCAAAAGATTTATATATCACAAAAAGAAAATTAAGACTAATAAAAATAAAACATCCAAATGAATTTCAATATATAAAAGATGATGAATTTCAAACTATATTAAATAATACAATTGCCAGTTTCAAATATAAAAAAGATAAAACTGTATTAAACTTTATATCAAATATAGATAATAAATTCATTTTATTTGGAATATCTAATAATAGTTATTATTTACATTTAAGTACTTTATTTTATCCAAGTAAAAAACAATTAAAAAACTTTAAAGATTCTATGAGATTTTTTAGTCCAAAGGATAAGATATTTTTTGAAAAATATATAGAGAATAAAAACTAAGAGACGGGAGAGAAACACCCCGTATCTTTCCTGTGTCAGTACCACCTTGCATAAAGCCTATGGACACAAGGTATATGGACTCCCATATTTCCACCTCTCTTAGTGATTAAATTTATTATATCTAAAAGTAAATCAAAAAATCAAATCTTTATATTAATTTATAAACCTAAACTTTCTTTAACAACCTCATTTACACAATTTTTATCATAAACATTTAGTCCATTTTTAATATGAATATTTTCAAAAGCATCTATTCCTTTATTTGCTATTTCAATGCCATATTTTAATGTTATTGAAGTTAAAGCTAGTGTTGAAGTTAAACTAACAGCACCTGGCATATTTGCTACACAGTAGTGAATTACATCGTTTACAACATATGTTGGGTTATCGTGATAAGTAATTTTACTTGTTTCAAAACATCCACCTTGGTCTATTGAAACATCAACTATAACACTACCTTTTTTCATAGTTTTTAAATCTTTTTTAGTAACTAACTTTGGTGCACTTAAACCTGGAATTAAAACAGCACCTATTACAACATCTGCTTTTTTTAGAGATTCTTTTATATTATTGGTAGTTGAAAAAAGTGTTGTTACTTTTGAAGCAAAAATATCATCAAATCTTTCTAAAGTTTTAGCATTTTTATCTATCACTGTTACATTTGCACCTAAACCAACTGCCATTTTACAGGCATTCATACCAACAGCACCACCACCAAAAATAACTACTTCACCTCTTTTTGTTCCTGTTACTCCACCAAGTAAAACGCCTCTACCACCCATAGGTTTCTCTAAGTATTTTGCTGCTTCTTGAACAGCAATTCTTCCTGCTATTTCACTCATAGGTTTTAGACAAGGAAGACTTCCATCATTATCTGTTATTGTTTCATAAGCTATTGAAGTTACATTGTTTTTCATTAATTGTAAAGTTAATTCTTTGTTTGCAGCTAAATGTAGATAAGTAAATAG
>CAKZOX010000077.1 GCA_937138295.1 uncultured Campylobacteraceae bacterium | reverse complement strand
CTCAGCCCATAAAGGGTTATACTAGGATCTAGTAGCAAGCTATAGTAACTATAACTAGTAACTATGCTTGGTGTCTACAGACTTAACCTGGTGTCCCAGGTGGAAGTAGCCTAAGCTATCTCCACCCAGTACATCCCAGACTCTGTTCCATCCTCTTTGAGGACTGGATCATTAGTCATGTGGAAGTCAGACATTTCAGTACCTTGTTTCAAGGACTTAAATGACTCGTGCAACTTGGAGTTTGCTTTAGCCACTTGACCAGTTTCTGGTTCACGTGGTGTGAAAACACCAAACACTGCACTGCTGCCTCTTGAGCCAACTTTAAATCCCAAGCTGTTGCTTGATTTGATTGCTGAAAGAGGTTTGTCAGACGTGATTACTGAGATGTTGCCAGTAGAAGTCTGTCTTACTTTAAAGAAAAATACATTTGCCATAATTTCTAATTTTTAAAATGTTTGTATAATGGTGTGGGGGTATCCCACTGTCAAAAAGTAGCCGGGGAGCAGAATTGTAGGACCCTCACATAACCTAACACACACAATATTTATTATAGGGAAGACCAGAGGGGGTATGAAAAATGTGTAATAAGGTGGGGGGCTAATTGAAAAATTATGATTTAATTTGTATATTAATGTATAAGCAAAAACAATAATTATGGAACTTCCTGATGACTTTTTTGAGAACAGTGATTATAATGATTTGAGTGATCATGAGAAAGATATGGTAGAAAAAAAGATTATTGAAGATGCTTTTGAGAATTCATATAGGGTAATTACAAAGAAGACAACATTTGATGATTTAATGGATTCTGTGTCTACTGGAAACTTAAGTTCAGCACTTATGGCACACAACCCAGAGGAAAACCCTAAGAAAGAAATATTAGAGAATATGATCTTACATTTTAGTTCTGAAGAATATGAGGAGTATGGTAAGTGTGTAGAGCTAAAGAGTGAGCTGAATAGATTGTATCCTGAAACCATTGGAAAATTAATCATATAATGCCTGCACATAAAAAGACAACAACCAAGAAAAGTCCTGCTAAGAAGAAGAGTACAGTAAACTCAGCAGGAAATTATACTAAGCCTACATTAAGGAAAAGGCTGTTTAATCAAATTAAAGCTGGAAGCAAAGGTGGTAGGCCGGGACAATGGTCAGCTCGTAAAGCACAAATGTTAGCAAAAAAATACAAAGCCTCTGGAGGAGGATATAAGTAATGGGTATAGTTGAAAGGATTGTGGCTGCTAATACAAAGAAGTATGGCAAAATATGTAACAATGAACATTGCGGAGTGCATAAAGCATTTTGTAGATGTAAAAGTAAAACCGTAGAATATGGCAAAGAAGAGAGTAAAAGCACCAGCTGGATACCACTGGATGAAAAAAGGAGCTAAATATATATTAATGAAGCATCCTGGAACTTTCGTACCTCATAAAGGTGCAAGTCTATTTGCTCCATTTGATATAATGAAAAAACATAAAAAGAATGGCTAAGAAGAAACAACAGAAAAGTTTAGACAAATGGACTAAACAAAAATGGAGAACAGCTTCTGGTAAAAAGTCATCTGAAACTGGGGAAGCCTATGCTCCAGCTAAAACTATAGCAAAGCTTAAAAGTACTGCAGCAGGTAGAAAGAAATTAGCAGCAGCTAATAAGAAAAAAAGAGAGGCAACAAAAAAGGGTAAGCAGCATGCTAAGCATGGTTTACATAAAGGAAAGAAAAGATGAGTAATTTTTTACAAGATATTATGGGGATGCTTTGGCAGAAACAAAGAGTGTCACCCAAGAGAGATGACGTTATTGGTATTGGAAGATATCTAAGTAAAGAGGAAAAGGTTAAGCCTAAACCTCAGATCACTACTAAGGTGATAACCTTAGCAGATCTTAAAACGTTTATAAGCACTGAGGGACTTGTCACTATAAAGCCATATAATCTTTTAGCTGGGGCTGGAGGATCTTCAACAATGCCTAGTAATTATAATTTGATTGACGTATCATGGGATGGTCTTGGGAATGGAACGTATGTTCTTAATTTACCACTAGCATCATCCTTACCATATAGAAACATCAGAATCATTACAGATGGCAGCTTAGATTTAGGTGCACAGGATAAGATTTTACTTACAGCAGCTGTAGGAGATACTATAGATGGTGGGGCTAATTTTGAACTTTCTAAGAGATATGAAGGTGTATCTATCTGGTCTGATGGTACAGAGTGGATTGTGATACAAGCAAAGGCACATTAATTTTCAAATCTAGCTAAGTTTTTGTATATTATAATATAGAGCTAGTAAACAAGTATGCCCTGCATACATCATAAACAATTAAAAAATAAACAATGGTTCCTTATAAGCATAGAGTCCAGGCCTACATGACTAAGAGTGTAGACAGCCTATTCCGTACAATACAATTTTCCAATGGTGTTAGCCGAAACATGGACAGAGTTGCACTATCAGATTTAAAAGATGTATCAGACACACCACCAGGAGATGGTAATGTTTTAGAATGGAGTGCAGCCCAAGGTAAATGGGTTCCAGGTACTGGTGGAGGTGGTGGAGGTGGTGTTACAAGTGTAAACACTACTGATTCTTTTGTTACAATTACAAATCCTACTACAACACCTAGTATTTCAATTGGTGAAGCAAGTGGTGCTGCAACAGGTGTTTTAACATCTAGTGATTGGTCAACTTTTAATAGTAAAACGGATAACACAGGTACTGTAACTCAAATAGTAGCTAGTTCACCTTTAACAGGTGGTACTATAACTAGTTCCGGAACAATTGGTATACCTCAAGCTAATGCAAGTACTAACGGTTATTTAACATCTTCAGACTGGAATACATTTAATAATAAAACAGCTTTTGCAGAACCTGCTATATTTTCAGGAGGGGGATCTCCTACTTTAGCTAGTGGAGTAACTGATCTTGAAATAAGAACCTTAATAGGTGCAGGTGTTGGTAATGGTGTAGTAACATCAATAACAACTAGTGGCACTTCTGGTGCTGCTACTCTAAATAGTGGTGTATTAAACATACCTAATTATGCAACTAGTGGTGGAAGTGGTACTGTAACAGAAGTTACTACAAGTGCTCCTTTAACAGTTGCTAATGGAACTACAACTCCTGCTTTAAATATAACACAGTCTAATACTACTACAGATGGTTATTTAAGCAGCATTGATTGGAATACTTTTAATAATAAGAGTGACTTTAGTGGTGCTTATGCAGATTTAACAGGTAAGCCAACTATACCAACTAACAATAATGAATTAACAAATGGAGAAGGCTTTATAACATCTTCATCAACCGATACTCTTACTAATAAGAGTGGTAGTAATTCACAATGGACAAATGATGAAGGGTATATAACTTCTGCATCTTTACCAACTGTTAATGATGGGACACTTACCATAACTGTTGATGGGACACCAACTACATTTACAGCAAATCAATCAGGTAATTCAAGTGTTTCTATAACTACTGGAGGAGGTGGAACTGGAAATGCTTCTGAAACAATAGATTATTATCAAATATCAAATAGTGCTGATACAAAACCTTTTCATACTGATACTTATATTAAACTAGGTTGGGATGAAACAGGAAATGACTTAGAACTAACAATGGTAACAGCACCTTCATCTGGTGGTATTTATAGTTTAGTAACAAAATCTGAGAATTCAGGAGTTAGGCAAACATTTATTTCAACTACTAATGTAGTAACTGACATTTTTCCAAATGGTATTGGAGCTGGATATAGAGGTACTGTTACAATAACAGCAGAAGATGACGTTAATTATCCTTTTTATCAAGTTGAAGTTTATAATCCTAGTGAAGGTGCTAAGATTTCAGTTTGTGTTAGAGCTATACAAAAATAATTAAATTAATATAATATTGTGTCAGTCCCTCATAAACATAGAGTTCAAAAATGGTTAACTGAATCTTTAGATTCTTTATTTGCCACAATGCAGTTTAAAAAGGCTGTAAGAAATGTTTTAAAAAGTAGACAAACTAAGGTGTCACAGTATACAGGTTTCTTGAGTAATTTAGAAAGAGGTGATGAAGTTGTTATTGCAACGGAAAACATTCAGTATGCATCAGGTATATACGTATTAGGGACATATACCTCATCAACAAAAGAAGATGTAAAAATATTAGAGTATGCAGTTGCTATAACAGATTTAGGAACTGCTTCTGATAATACCTTAGCTAAAGCAGCAATAGGAGGAGGAACATCAGATGCTCAATTTAACTATACTATTACAGGAGATACTATAAAGATAAAGTCAGTAAACTTACCTAGTGCTACTCTTGCAAAAATATATGATCTATCATATAAAGTAATGGTATTTTACAGGCCGTAAATTATTTTTTTAAAAAATAACAAAACAAACTTTTTATATTTAAACTTCTTTAGTTATATTTGTTTTATTACTAATTTATAAAACCAAGAATATGACAAAGGTTAAAACAATGCCTAATGTTGAGCAAACAACGGCAAATCAAGAACAAGAATTATCTCAAGAGGAGTTAACTGCACGTAGAGCAGAAATTACAGCTTTCTATAAAGAAAACATTAAGAGTCTTAAAGTGCAGTTGGAGTATGAGCAATTGTTAACTGATGTTGAAAAGACTAGAGCTGAAAGATTACAAGCTCAGGTATTTATAGCACAAACATATGCACAACAAAACCCTAATGCAAATGCTGCTGAAAATCCTACTGAAGCTGGTGAAGAGTTTGAATCTGCTAAAAGCAAAGCAAATGAAACTGCTTAAACACGGTTCTGAAGGACCTGAAGTAGTTAAGCTGCAAAAGTTATTAAAAATAACAGCAGATGGGCAGTTTGGACCTATGACACATAAAGCTGTCATAAGATTTCAAATGCATAATGAATTACATCCTGATGGAATTGTTGGAGATATTACTTGGAGTATGTTAGTGCATGCTCCAAGATTATCTAATGAGTCTATAGATGAAGATACAGATGCAAGTTCACAATATTTTAAAACCAATTTTAATCAATCAATTCATAGATACCATTTAGATGCTGATCAGTATTTAAAGAAACCAGGTAAAAATGAATATTTTTTCTTACATCATACAGCAGGTGGAGCTAATCCATATACTTGTATAGATCATTGGAATAGAGACAGCAGAGGTAGAATAGCTACTGAATTTGTTTTAGGTGGTCAAGACTATAAGTCAGGCAATGCTGATTATGATGGTATAATGGTACAAGCATTTCCTGAAGATGGTTATGGTTGGCATTTAGGAAAAACTGGATCTGGTTATATGAATAAACATTCAATTGGTTTAGAGATATGCTCTATTGGTTATTTAGACAATGAGGACAGAAGTTATGTTGGATCAAAAGCAGTAGCAAGTCAAATAATTTCTTTAGATGAAGCATTTAGAAGAAAGTTAAAATGGCACAAGTATTCTGATGATCAAATTGAAGAAACACACAAACTTATTTTATATATACAAGAAAGAGATCAAATTGATATGAGATTAGGTCTTCAACAGTTTATAAAAAAGTATGGTCCAACTAAAGCTTTTGAATTTCAAGAAGATGCTTACTATGGTAAGATAAAAGGGTTGTTATCACATACAAACGTTAGAAAGACAAAAATGGATGTGTATCCTGACCCAAGATTAATTGATGTTATAATGAGTATAAAATGACACAGGTAAAAAAAGTTGACCAAAAAGTAAAAACTACATTACAGAATACAGTAAAGTACCAGATACTTACATACTGTTTTTTTAATGGCATACATATTAATGATTCAGATTTAAATTTATTAGCTGAGCTTGCTATTTGTGATAATGTAGAAGTACCAAAGTTTTGTAAAATATTAACTGATAAAAATATTTTTAAAAGTTTGCAGTCTGCAAGAAATGCTATTACTAAAGCACAAAAAAGAGCATTGGTAGATAAAGAAAGCAGCAATAAAAAAAGAATATTTTTAAATAAAGAAATTAATGTTCAATCTGAAGGTATTGTATTATTAGATTTTAAAATTTTAGGACAAGGAGATGAATCCTAAAAAATATAAAGAATTTAAGAAAGGAATAGCAGAAGAACTTAAGATTCATCCTGATGTAGTAGATGACTTTGTTAGTTTTTATTATAATGAAGTTAGAAAGAATTTATCTTCATTATCTGCCACTCATGTATGGATTCAAGGATTAGGTACTTTTTCTATGAAGAAAGCTAAGTTGCAAAAATCAATTAAAAAGAAAAAAAGCTTACTTGGCAATTTAAATAAAATGGCATACAATGGTATAGAAAAATCCATGGCAATAAAAGATCAATTAGAGCTTCAAGAAAAAGCATTAGCAATGCTTAATGAAGCATTAGAGAAAAAGAAAGAATTTAAAGATAGAAAGAATGGGTCTAAATAAGTTCATAGGTGCTTTTAAGAACAGTTCAAAGATACTAGAAGGTATTAAGAACAATATATTTAAACAAGACCATATAGAGGCTGAATCTAAATTAAGATTTGATATATGCAATTCTTGTAGTTTTTTAGATACTAAAGGTTCTAAATGCTTGATGCCAGGAACACAGCCTTGCTGTAGTAGTTGTGGTTGTTCTTTAGAATTAAAAACAAGATCATTATCTTCTGAGTGCCCTCAAGGTAAATGGTCTGCACTAATGACAGAAGAAGAAGAAGATTTATTAAACCAACAAATTGAAGAAGATGGCAGAGATTAAAACTATAGGAGATAATAAACATGAATTTGATATTATTATGTTTGAGAATTATATTTTTCCAGAGATTTTAAAGATGTTAGAAAAATATCCAAATAACCAAGATCTTGGGAAACATATAAGAAGACTATTGACACTTAATAACCAAAAAAAATTATAGTTATGGGTATACAATTTAAAGAAGAAGGTCATGTATATGAAAGCATAGATGATGCTGGTATTAATTGGACAAGTGTAACATCTTTTGTTGGAATGTTTAAACCAAAGTTTGATGCCAAATCACAAGCTAAAAAGTCTGCAAAAAATAAAAGATCTAAGTGGTACGGAATGACAGCACAAGAAATACTTGATGCTTGGGAAAATGAAACACAAAGAGCTATTAAACTTGGTAATTTTTATCACAACCAAAGAGAGTCAGATATTCTAAATTTTAAAACTATTGAAAGAGATGGTATAGAAGTACCTATAATAAAACCAATTTTTGATGAAGCAAGTGGTGCAAAAATTGCAAGAGTTCAAAAATTAGAAGAAGGGGTTTATCCAGAACACATGGTTTATCTTAAATCTATAGGTATATGTGGACAAGCAGATCTTGTTGAGGTAGTTAATGGATATGTAAACATATTAGACTATAAAACAAATAAAGAGATTAAAGAAAAAGGATTTACAAATTGGGAAGGTATTACATCAAAAATGTATAACCCTGTAAATCATTTAGATGATTGTAACTATAATCACTATACATTACAATTAAGTATTTATATGTATATTATATTGAAGCATAACCCAAAGTTAAAACCGGGTAAGCTTACAATTCAACATGTAAAGTTTAATGAATTAGGAAAAGATAAGAATGGTTATCCAATTAATGAGCATATTAATGGAGAACCTGTATTTGATAAAGTGGTATTATATGATATACCTTATTTAAAAGATGAGGTAAAGAATTTAATATCATGGTTAAAAGAAAATAAATTATAAGATATGCCATATACAGGAGATTATAAATGGGTAACATTTGAGGCATACATTGCCACAGAGCGAGTTGTTGCTGCAACTGAATCAACTCAGACATATATTGTAGACTTTCTTGATGGAGGTAAAGTTCTTGTAAATACAGCTAACATTACTAATGTTTCAAGGTATTATAATAAACAAACAAATAGATTTGAAAATGATAGGTTAGTTGTACAAGTTGGGTTTAGTATTGTTTTTATAAAAAGTTCTTTATCAAATCTTGAATCTAATTTACCACCTGATACAACTCCATAATATGATAATAAAACTATTTGATATACAAAATGATAAAGTGATTCCAAGTGAGCACTGTTATGCATTAGAGTTTTTAAAAGTTATAATGGATGAATATCCTGAAACGTATCTACAAGTTTACAAGTATTTGTTTTATATGACTTGTCCAAATCCAGAGATGAATCCTTTTTTCCATCTTCCTGAAAATGATAAAGAAGAAATTATTATTGAAGAGGTTGGATTAGAAGAATCTACAGAAGATGACTATATTGTAAAAGCTTTAGTAAAGTGTCAAAAAATGTATGAGACACCTACACATAGAGCATATTTAGGTATTAAGAAGGCTTTAGATAATATGGCAACATACATGGCTAATACACCTATTACTGATGGTAGAGATGGGAACATATCACAGATACGTGCAGTAGCAAAAGATTTTGAAGCAATAAGGCAATCCTTTAAGGGTGCATATAAAGATTTACAAGATGAACAACAAACATCTGTAAGAGGTGGTCAAGGTTTGGCCTATGACCAAATGTAATTAATAATATAAACTAACAAAAGATGGAATTACAAAAATCCGGTGTAATCAAAGCCCTTTACTTAAAGGCACAAGCAGATAAAGCCAAAGCAGAAATGGCTTTACATTTATTAGAAAATCAAGCAGTAGGTATAGGTGATCATACAGCAACTGATTTTTTTGAAGATGCTGAAAAAGCATTAGAATCATTAATAGATGCAAATGACAAAATACAGTTGATTAAACAAAAGTATGATCAATATATAGATTAATTTTAAAACCAATAATTATGAAAGTAATACCAGTAGGGATGAAGATCCTTGTAAGACCAAAAGAAGCAGCAAAATATTATCCTGGTACAGATATACTTATACCAGAAACACAAGTAAAAGCAGAACCAAAAGGAACTGTAGTAGGTGTTGGAGAAAGTGTAACTGATATTAAAGAGGGAGATTTTATTCAATATAGTGAGAATGCTTCTGTTGTTAAAATGGAACATGACAATGAAGATCATTATTTGATTAATAAAGGAGATGTATTTGCAATACTAAGGTAGAATATGGGTAGATTAATACCAACATATGAGAAAGGAACTTGGTCAGAGTCTTCATTTGAAACAGATGAAGACTTTGCTAGTTTTTTAAAAGACATATTTAAAGAACCCGGTCAGTATAATTTTGATGAAACGGCTTACATGTTTAATGAGCAAGCTAGGATTTTTAATGAGACAGGGGTTTATTGTGATAAACCTTTTAGGTCTAAAGACTTTATGGCTTATTGGGATGATCAAAAAAATAAATGTAGAGTTGGAGTAATCTATAAAAATAATGGTAACATTTGGTATGTACCAAGAGATTACTACATGTGGTTAAACTTCTTACCTATATTTGACAAAGAAGAAAAGTCATACGGATTTGCTAAAGTAAGAGATGCTCAATACCATATGGCTCTTTATGAGCTATTAGCTGAGTTAAACAATAAGCATTCAGCTATATTTAAGAAAAGACAAATTGCCTCTTCTTATTTTCACATGGGTAAATTAATTAATCAGTATTGGTTTGAAGAAGGTAGTGTTTGTAAGATTGGTGCAAGTCTTAAAGATTATATTAATGATAAAGGTTCTTGGAAGTTCTTAGAAGAATACAGAGACTTTTTAAATGAACATACTGCATGGTATAGACCAAGTAGTCCTGAAAAGGTTTTACTATGGCAACAACAGATTGAAGTTAGAGTTGGAGGTAAAAAATCTAACAAAGGTTTAAAATCTAAAATACAGGGTGCATCATTTGAGAAGAATGCAACAACTGGAGTTGGTGGACCTACTACTTACTTCTTTCATGAAGAAGCTGGTATTGCTCCAAAAATGATGAGTACATATGAGTACTTACGTCCTGCAATGTCATCAGGAATGTTAACTACTGGTATGT
Organism: uncultured Campylobacteraceae bacterium; assembly: GCA_937138295.1. Classification (GTDB taxonomy): domain Bacteria; phylum Campylobacterota; class Campylobacteria; order Campylobacterales; family Arcobacteraceae; genus JALRJW01. The sequence continues at coordinate 992 of CAKZOX010000077.1, read as the reverse complement.
TTATAGCAGCAGGATCAGTGGGGGATTTAGATCAATGTGAGCCATTAAAAGATATGATCTTAAATCCAACCAATAATGATATCTATGCAGTAGAAAGTAATTTACTTGACAAAGATGGGACTATTGGGCTATCTGGTTTATTCATACCTGAACAATGGTCTATGCCACCATACATTGACAGTTATGGTAATTCAAAAGTAGCAGAGGCTCTTGATGCTATTTTAAAAGAAAGGCAAGATTGGAAGTCAAAATTAAACCCAGAACAATACCAATTAAGGATATCTCAGAAACCAACTAACATTGCAGAAGGCTTTGCATATAGAAAAGAGTCTATATTCCCCCAAGGGATTGTTTCTAAGCAGCTTAAAATGATTGAGGATAAGGAATACTCATATGAACATATTGAGCTTGATAGAGATGATAAAGGTATTATTGCTAAAAGAACAACAAAGCTTCCAATATCTCAATTTCCAGTAGATAAAAAGATGCAAGATAAAACAGGTTGTCTAGTAGTGTGGGAAAGACCTGTTAAGAATCCTGATTTTGGAATGTATTATGCATCAATTGACCCTGTGTCAGAAGGTAAAACAACAACTTCAGATTCATTGTGTAGTATTTTTGTATATAAAAATCCAGTAGAAGTAACAAGAGAAACCTCAGCAGGATTAGAACAGTTTATAGAAAAAGATAAAATTGTTGCAGCATGGTGTGGTAGATATGATGATATAAATAAAACACATGAGCAACTAGAAAAGATTATAGAATGGTACAATGCATGGACAGTAGTAGAGAACAATATCTCACTATTTATTCAGCATATGATAAGAAGAAGAAAGCAAAAGTATCTTGTACCTAAACAACAAATTGTATTCCTAAAAGATCTAGGATCAAACAAATCAGTATATCAAGAATATGGCTGGAAGAATACAGGTACTCTTTTTAAAAGTCATCTTATTTCTTATGCCTTAGAGTTTATTAGAGAAAGCATTGAT
>CAKZOX010000076.1 GCA_937138295.1 uncultured Campylobacteraceae bacterium | reverse complement strand
AAATTAAGTTCATCTCCAGCACTAGGTAAGTCTGGGTTAGAGTCGTGCATAGATATATTGTGAAAGTCAATAGAATCTCCGATATTAATTATTCTATCTGGTTTAAATTCTTTTTTGATTTCTTTTAAAAATTTGATTGAGTCCTTATGATGATAAGGAATGTGCATATCTGAAATAACAAGTATTCTTTTATTCTTCATACAGTTGTAAGTTGTACTGCTTTTTTAATTAATTACAATCCTAACATGGTAATAATTACATATCCCATAGCACTAATTAATGAACCAGTACAAATTAGTAAAATCTTTTCTAATCTTTTGACTCTATCTTCTATAATGTTAATTTTATCGTGAGTTAATTTCTGCATTATTCGACATAGCTTCTCGTGTGATTCTATTTTTTGTAATGCGTTTTTACTCATTACTTTTTCTTTTTAGCTTTTAATTTTTTTACTTTAGGCTTTTTAGTTGGTCTACCTTTTTTGCTTCCGTAAGTTCCTTTTCCCATCGGCATAATATTCTCCTAATTTGTTAATTTACCACCAGACCATTTAGCCTCTGGTAATCCATTAATATAATTCTTTCCATCAAATGTCAAAACTTGCTTTCTGTTTGATTCTTGATTGAAACTACAATGTACCCAACCTGAATTAGCACCCTCATCTTCTTTCCAATATTCTAAAATTAATTGGTCAAAGTCTACGTTATTTTGAACCCATAAAGCTAGTTCTAAATTACTAATACCAGCTATTTCAAAATCAACTGCTTGTCCTTTTGTATGTTGTGATGTCTTGGAAGATTTAATTGCTACACATAATTCCTCACTACGATAGCCAGATGTAATTATAATTGGTTTATCAAACTTTGCTCGTACTAATTCTAATACTCCATAACATAAATCAGTAAGGTTTTTGATCTCTCCACTACCAGCTTTGTTAGTTATACCAAGCCTGATTGCAGTTGATGACTTTTCAAATTCTTCTAATTTAAAATGCTTAGATAATTGCATTAAAACCTCTTATGGTTTAGTTGGAAAAGTAACAGCATTAACTTCATCTAGTGTAGTTAAGCCATCTGTAATATCTCTTAATGCTTGTCTGTAAGTTGTCATTGCAGAAGTTAAAGTGTTATCAGATAAAGCAAGATAATCAGTAGCAGTTAAAAGACTATTTCTTTTTTGTCTTAAATCTGCAATGGCTCTATCAAATGCACCATTAGCATAAGCTAATTCTTCAGCATCTCTTGCTGTTTCTTCTGCTGATGTAAAAGGAACTATGTTCCCATTTATATTGTGATGTCTAGCCATAATTATTTATACTCCATTGTTAATTGTTAAGCAATACCATAAAGGCAAATATCTCCAGCATCTATGTTGCCTGTTGACATTTTAAATTGAACTTTTGTTAATGCGGTTGTTGTATTAAAATACCCAGCAACAAAAAAATCTAAAGCATAATCTCCAGCATAATATATTTGGCTTCTAGCTATAAAATGTTTTACAAAAGTTGCACTAGCTGGGTTAAATAATGTAAGTGTTCCAGATGCTGATTGGTCATTATCATTTCCTATATCATGTTGTATTTGTTGAAAATCTGTTCCTTGTGCTTGATCTAAATTTGTATCATATATTACTTTAGCATCTGCACCATCTTCTCTAGATTCTGCTCTAAATACTCCACTTGTAATTGCTTGATTGTAGTTAGTATCAGTTCCTGTATCTACTTGAAAAGTAAGATCAGCAGAATCTGTTTCTGGGTGTATATTTTTAAATGTAAACATATATTCTTTATATGTGTCATCAAATACCACACCACTTGCACCATTAACAAAAGATAAAGTAGCAGAACTACTAGCTGTTAGCTTTTTAATAAATACCATACTACCACCAAAACCAGCAGACATACTTCCAGCATCAAATATTGTTGAACCATTACTAATTAAACCCATTTATCCCCCAATCCCATATAATTTTATTACTCCACTATCTATGTTGCCAGAAGCCATTTTAAATTGTATGGCATTTATTGTACTGGTTGTATTAAAATATCCAGCACCCAAATTTCTAATACTAGCATCTGGACTAGCATTTCTCATTGTACTTATATCTGATGTAAAATTTTTTACAAAAGTAGAACTATTTGGTGAAAAAAAATTTAATACTCCACAACAACCATTATCTGCATCACTACTATTTGTGTATGCTAAAGTAACATCTGATGTTGATTGTGCTAAATCATAACTTGTTTGATAACCAAATAATGCTTCTGCACCATTTTCAATATGATATGCTCTAAATATTGTTGTTGTTGCTGTAACACCATAGGAACTTCCACCATTTGTAGAAGTTTGAAAAACAAAAGAAGTATCAGAAGCTGGGTGCATATTAATAAACTTAAACACATAAGAATCATAAGTACCATCAAAAACAACAGAAGATGCACCATCTACGAATGATAAATTAGCACTACCAGAAGCAGTTAAGGTTTTAATTAAAGTCATTTTACCAGTTGGTATTGCACTATCTAAAGCACCATTGTTTATTAAATTTGTTCCATTGGATATAACTGTCATATTAACTATCCTTTATTCCGTAGAGTTTTATTTCTCCAGTTTGTATGTTTCCACCATAACCTATTTGAAAAATCACAGCATTTACTGCTGATGTAGTATTAGCATACCCATTAGTATAAATATTATAACTATAACTATCAGATTGTGCGACATTTGCATTACACATAAAATGCTTAACAAAAGTTGTTGAACTAGGATTAAATAACCACATTTCTCCACTAGAACTTTCATCATTTTCAGCACCAAGTTCTCCAAATAGTCTTTTCCAACCAGTTCCTTGTGCTAAATCTTGTCCACTATCATAACCTAATGTACCAGCAGCATCATTTTCTCCATGATGTGCTTTGAAATATGTAGTAGTTTTTGCAACATTATAATTACTCCCACCATCTGTACTCATATTCATTTCAAAAAATGATTCATTATAACTTGTATGTATGTTGTTAAATTCAAATTTGTAAATAGGATATGTGCTATCCAAGACTACACCTGATGCTCCATGTACGAATGATAATGTAGAACTAGAATTAGCAGTTAAAGTTTTAATATGAACCATTGAGCCTAGACTAACTGAAAATGCTCCAGCGTCTGCAATCGTTACTGCATTAGAAATAATTGCCATGTTTAAACTTCCTCTAATTTAAACTTATATTTCTTTCCTGATTTGTTATTAAGGATATAAAGTTCTTCTGAACCCTCTTGAATAGTCCAATTTCCTGTTGTGCCATCAACAATATTACCTTCGGCTTTACTTTCATTAGATAAATGTAAATCTCCAGTATAAATGTTTCTCCATTGCTTTGATGCACTTCCTAAATCATAAGTATCATCAGCACTTGGTAATGCGTGTTCTCCAATAGAACTAAAGTCTGCTGCTGGTGCTGCCGCCCAAGTAAGACCACCCGTATTACCAGATTGTGCTGTAAGCATATATCCGTTTTGTGGTGCATTAGATACTTGAAGTTTAGCTTCATTCACAACTTCATTTGCTAAATGTACTTGATCTATTGAACCATCTACATACTGATCTGAATCTACGGAGTTTGCACCAAGAGTAATTGTTGAATCTGCCCAATCAATAGTATTAGCTGTAAAGTTAATAGTTCCTAAAAGAATATCTCCAGCACCATCATACATTTTTAAAAGTTGAGCAGTTGCAGCACCTGATGTGTCTAACCAGATAGTTCCAGCGACAGCACTACTAGGTCTTGAAGAACCTGAATTAGTTGAATTAACAGCAGATAAAACATTGTTTAAATCTGTTCTAACTGTGGGAAATGATGCGTTTGCTATGTTATAATCGTGTTGAGCCATAATGTTTTCTTATATCTCTTTTAAAACCCTTTTGCAATAAAATCAAATGTTTTAGATACTGCTGTTCCACCTGAATTTTTAAATGTTACGTTGAAACCATTGATTGTTTTTGATTCTACAATAAAAAAATCTCCTGTTGCCATATCTTCTGCTGTAATTCCTACTGCATAATTAACAGTTTTATAAGGGTTTGTAAATGATACAGTTTTAGTTCCAGCACCAGATGTTATATCATTTCCACTAAATATTCTATCTTCCATATCTATTGTAACTGATACTTCTTCTACAACAGGAGTTGAAGCTAAATCAGTTGAAGTTAAAACAACTCTAAATTTAAAGTATCTAGCAGTATAGTTACCAATTACAAAGTTTTGAAAAGATGTATATGTAGAGTTATCATCACTTGTTGCGATCTCAATATGTGCATTAGAGTTAGCTGGTGTATCTCCATCAAAGTTAGAATTTTGAGAATCAAATAATCCTAATCTATTATCAAATAAATCATCTGGGTCGTCTGAAGTTTGTTTTAAAGTAGCTGTAAGTCTGCAAGTATGTGAAGCACCTATATCAACTACATCTGCAAATAAATAATTACCACTCGCATAGAAGTCTGCATTAGCTACACCTGAATCAAAAAATCTAGTTGTTTCTGCATCAAAGTTTCCACTAGCTGAATCAAATAATTCAGAAGAATCTAATCTTAATGTATCATCTACTATTGCAGTATTTGTTAATGTTCCATCAAAGTCAGGGTGTTCTGATACAGAAGTTATTGAGTTAAAGTTTTGAATCCCTGTAACATTAGAAACAATAGCTGTTGCGTTAGAACTAAAGTTTCCAAGTTTATCTACTGCTTTAATTAAATAAGTTCCAACTCTTGCTGGTACGTTAATTGATGTTGCTGGTCTTGATACTTTCTCTACCAAAGATACAGAGTTTGCCCAATCTCCAGTTCCATCTGTTAAAGAAGAATATCTAATTTGATAATAAGCTAAATCTAAATCTGGTATTTGTGTCCATGATAAATGTGCTTCTTGTCCTAAAATATTACAAGAAAAATCTGTTACATCTTGTGGTGGTTCAATAGCACCAATAATAGTTCTTGTTGCTGTTACATAAGTTGATGATACTCCTAAAGTATTTACAGCTTTAACTCTTACATTATAAATCTTTTGGTCAATTACATTTAAGACTCTATGATTTAATCCTGAACCTTGTGCATATATAATGTAATCTGAATCTGTGCTTAACTTGTATTCTACTTGGTAGTAATCAACAAAGCTATCAGGAGAAGCACCTATTGATACGTTTAAAGCTACAATTACAGTTCCATCATTATATTCAATTAATTCATCATCTAAAGTAACACTTGATGGAGTTTGAATAGTATAAGGGTTTGGTAAATTAGTTGATGGAGTTGATGCTACTTGTGTTTTAGTAGCCCATGTATAATGAGAGTCTTGGTGTTCCATTAAGTCTAAACCTAATGTGAAATCAGCATTAAAGTTAATTCCTAATACTCTAAATTGTTTATTTGAAAAACCTAAAGAAGAATGTGTTACTCCTACTATATCTCCTATGGCAATATCATAAGCACTAAAGCTAACATTTATTGTTAAGCCTAATGCTTCTCTTGATCTTCTTAAAATAACTTCTGCTAGTTCTAATGCTTGATATGGACTTGTAATTGTCTTTAAATCAAATCTTCCCTCTAATAAAAAACCACCATCAACTGCTTTCATAGCTGCATGTTTATCTGCTGCTGAATAACCACTATCATCTATTTCAGGAAATTGTACTTCATTAACTTGATAGTTTCTATCTGGGTCAACAAACGAACATATAACTCTATTGTATTTTGAATTTTTAGTTGGACTATTTAAAGTATAGCCACCAATAATATCATCTTCTGTAATTGTAATTGAAGATGAGCCTGTTGTTTCTACTATTAATTTATATTTTCCACCAACATAAGGTAAATAACCTCTACAACCTTTTAAAAATTCTCTCACATTATCTATTACAGGACTTGAAGTATCTATAATAGCATTACAATCCATAACGTCTATTGTAGTTGAGCCATAAGCTGTAACATCTGTATCACAAATTCCTGAAGCAGTATAAAAACTTGGTATATCAATATTTGCTATCGCTATTCCTTTTCCATATCTTTCGTTAGTTAAATAATCTAACAAACACCAAGCTGGGTTATTTGAAAATGCAGCAGTTTGAGCAACAGAACTTGAATTATAAGCTACTACTTTTTTACCTTGTACTACTGATTGAACTTTGGGAATCCCTGTAAATGCGTCTGCGTTCCACTTAAATCTTAAAGCTAAATAAGAAAGACCAGATAGTTTGTGAGAACTACCCCAAGAAGATAATGTAGATAATAAATTAGAAGCTGATTGTCCATCTGTTCCATAATGAGGCTCTACTGTAATTAAACTTTCAGAATCTTTATAAAAATTAGCATCATTACTTGCTACTGTTCTTTGTGTATTATCTGCTAAATCTCCTGACCATGTTATTACTTTGTCATCAACTCTTATTTCTGTAATATCATTTATCTCTCCCTCTGATAAAATAATTGACATATATAGATAAGTGTTATCAGTACCAGAAGTTTCTACAAAAACTCTAGTACCACCGATCATTCTTTCTCCATAGATTACAGGAATGTTTGCGTCATTAGATTGTTTATTTAATAAGATTCCTTTTTCGTAATTATCAAAATCATTAGTTCCAAAGTCTGGTTGTTCAGGAACTTTAGGACGCATAACCCAAGCTATCGCAACACTAATAACTAAACCAACAATAGGGTTTATATTTAATGCTTTTGTTGCAATACTAACTACTGATCTAAAAAAACTACCAAAACCCATTACTCTCTACCCCATTTAATATCTTGTACTGTTTCAGAACTAAAATCCATTCCAACATCTGTACTAAAGAATCTTTGTTGAGAAGTGTTATTTGTTTTACGACCATTCTTTTTATCAAAGTCTGCCCAATGACTAACAACACCTAAATTAACCACACTATCTTTTTCAGATTCACTAACACTAAAAGTTTCTATGTTTCCTGAATACAAAAGAAATGGGTCTGCAATAATAGAATTATCATCAGCTAATAAACCTCTAAAAATAGTTACAGCATCATTAACTATATTTTCATTTAATACTACTGATATAAATGTTTGATCTGCACCTGATAGAGATATTGTTAAACTTGATTTAGTTACATCTGCTTGTTCTGAAAAATTAGAAAAGCCTAATATAAAATCACTTGTTGAATAGGTAACTGATGAACCTGATATAGATGATGTTAATGGAAATGAACAATCTGTAATATTAATAGGAGTACCAAACCCAAGTGTAATAAGGTGAAATGGTCTAATATCATTAGTCGCTAATTCGTTCTTTAATGCTGTTGTCAGGCTTCTCGTCATATTCCTCAAATGTTCTTCTAGTTACTTTTATTGAATCATTGACAGTATAATTAGCATTTTTAGATGGGTCGCTATACTTTCCTTGATTCAAAGATTGAGCATTAAAATCATCAGCTTCAATTATTTCTTCAGCTAGAAAATCAACACTAATCCAATACTTTACTTTATATTTCATCTATAAGGCTTCTTCAACATCAAATTGGTACTCGTAATATAATTTGCCTTGATTATCTACACCTGATACTCCAAATTCTTGAATGTCAGAAGTTAAAGCTACTGTAAAAGGAACATTGTCATAAGTAACTATTGAATCGTTTGCTAGTGCTACAAGTAAAGGTGGTTCTATTGTTACTGTTGAAGCATTACTAGATGCCTGAACATCTGCTACAACCATATAAACTTTAGAATGACTTGCAAACTTTATAAAATCTCCAGCTTTAAATGCGTGTGGATTATCGTTATGGTGTCCGTCCATAGCAATAGTTGTATCTCCAACTGCGTGAACTCCATTAACTAAAACTGTATTAGATTCATTACCTCTAGCATCTTCAAGTTCTGGTGGGATAATTGTAAAGGTTTCTTTCTGGCCTCTTTGTTTCATTATAAAAGCCATCAACTCTCCATAAGTGCTTGATCTTGTTCCTGTAATAATTTGAACTGTAAAAGCAAATCTTTGGTTATCTATTTGTCTAACTAATCTTTTACCTGATACTGATTTAGATATAATAGTATTTTGAATTGACTTTATTCCTAAAGTTCCAAATTTAGCAGTTGATATAGGAAATGCACCTGACATTAAATTATGTTTGAACTCCCTCTTTCATTTACAGCTTGATTAATTAATTGAGTTATTGTTCCTCTACTTTGAGTTAGTAGTTCATCAAATCCTCTAGCATCTACTGTATTAATATTAAAATTAACTGTTGTACTTCCACCACCTGAACCACCTCTAGCTGATTGTTGTATTTGACCTGATTGGTTAGGTACAAATAATTCAGCACCTTGTTCTCCTACCATATAAGGTTGTCCTTTTGATACTGCACCACCTGATGCTTTACCACCACCAAAAAAACTTCCAATAGCACTAAATATACTTCCACCACTACTAGCACCACTTAAAGCCACTTGTTTTCTTTTTTCATTTGTAATCATTTTTTCAATAGCAAGTTCAACACCTTTTTTTGCTATTACTGATATTAATTGACTTAATACTTCTACTGCTAAAGTTCTTGCCATATTACTAAATGTTTCTTTAATATCTTTACCTAATAATAATGATTCAGCAAGTCCTCTTGAAAAAGAATCTACACCTCTATTAATAAAACCTACAATTTCATTAGAGATACTAAATTCTGCATTTTGCTCTTTAATTTTTTTAAATACTTGACCTTGAATATCGTTCTGTTCTTTAAATTTTTTTACACCTTCTGTTTCTAATGTATGAAATTCTAATCTGTTTTTATTACTTTCTTCTTGAATAAAACTTTGTAATTTTAATTGTTTTTCTTTTGCTTTTGCAATAGCTTGTTCAATTTGTGAAATATTAAACAATTCTTCTTTTGTTTGTATCATTACTTTATGAAAATCTCTTGCATTAGGTAATAATTTCTTTTCAGTAATATTAGCTAATTTTCCAGTTCTTCTATTTACATCATCAATAATTAAAGCAACACCAACTAATTTTGCTGTAAATCCACCCATAGCTATTGCAGCAAGTCCTATTACAGATTGAAAATCTCTAAAATTTGTTGTTAATGTTTTAAGTGCATTAGATACTTTTAAAATAGCTACTGCAAGATTTTCTCCCATTTCTCTACTTAATCTTCTAATAGCCTGATCATTATCTTCTGTAAATTGTTTTAAATCTCCTAATTGTCTTTTAAGTTCATCAAAAAATCCTGCTGCTATTTCTGTTTGAATTGTAAAGAAAGCATCTTTTAAGTTTGATACAGTTCCTTTTAAAGTTTGTGCTAGTTTGTTTGTTAGTTCTCCAAACTTACCACCAGTTCCAAATGCTCTTGCTAATCCTAAAATAGATTCATCTACACTTGTTTTAACTCCAGCAGAGAATCCAGCCATAGCTGTTACTGCTCTATCTCTAAATAAATCTGCTGAACCTATACCAGCACTAAATGATCTTTGTATTTGTTGTGAAGCTAACGCAAAATCTCCACCTAATTGAACTGCTGTGTTACCAGTAATTTTTAATAATTCTTCAAATGATATTCCAAGTGATTCTGCTTTTTCAGAAACAGTTGCTAAAGCTGTTACACCTTGTTGAATGTTTGATAGTTCGAATGGAGTTGTCTTTGCAAATTTTGTAACTGTATCTAGTGCTGCTTTACCTTTTTTAGCACTACCAAATAATGCTTCTAATTGAACACCTAATTCTTCAATTTGCATACCAGCATTAACAATGCCTTTAAGTACAATACCAGCACCCAAACCAATAAAAGCATTTTTTAAATTAAATATAGAACCTTTAACTTTAGAAAGAGTACCTTGTAGTCTATTAAATGCCTGTTTGGATTTATCTTTTGCTACTATATCTATGTTAAGTCTTTGATTTGCCATTATTTTAAATTCCTTGCGTCAGCTAATGATTGACTTGTTTTATACTGTTCTTGTTCTTTTTTCAAGTAAGCTAACCAAAGATTATAATGGCTAACTGGCATATCAAGAACTTGTTGGATTGTGAGATGTAATCGTTCTGCTATAACTAAAAGCGACCTGACATCAGGGTCGCCATCTACTTTTTTTCTGCGTCCTCGTAATTAGTATCTAAAAGTATTTTATTGGCAACATCAGATATAATATTTGAGTCTGCTTTTTTTCTAAGAGCAAATTTATCTTCTGGACTAAAGGCTTTAATCATTTCGCCTTTGTCATTTTTTACTTGCAACTTCATTATAAGCAAATCAACAAGAATAGTTAAGTCTTGAAAATTGTTAGACTTCTTAAAGATAA
>CAKZOX010000075.1 GCA_937138295.1 uncultured Campylobacteraceae bacterium | reverse complement strand
GAGGATTATTTAAAAGCGATAAAAAAACTAAAGATGAGTTTTTATCAATAATTTCAAATTCTTTACATAAATAAGCAAGTTAAACTTGCTTATTTAAAAATACTTATTTAGCTGCTTTAGCTTCAGCAATCCAATCGTTAACTTGATCAGCATTTTGTTCTAACCATAAATTAACGTGTCTAGCGATATCTTTATCTTTGTTTTGACCATTTGCCATTAACATATTTTGACCCGATACATCGTTTACATCTATGTTTACAATCTCAAATAATTTAGCAATATCTTTGTGATTTTTAACATTAGCAGATGCTACAATTTTTTGGTTATTTACATTAAATCCATAATCAGCACCATTTGATAATTTTGTAGAATCAGTATTTGGATTAGCACTATGAGTTACTTGTAAGAATGTTACATCTTTACCAGGTACTAATTTACCTGAAACCCAGTATGGAGTCCATGTATAGTATAAAATTGATTTACCAGTTTTATAGTTAGCAATAGTATCAGCGATTAATGCTGAATATTCACCTTGATTGTGTTCAACAACATCTCTTAAACCATAAGCGTCTAATTGATGTTCAATAACTTTTTCACATCCCCAACCAGCGTTACAACCAGTTAAATCTGCTTTACCATTTCCATTAATATCAAATAATTTTGCTATTTCTGGTTTTTTTAAGTCATTGTAGTATTTAATATTGTATTTATCAGCAGTTTTTTTATCAACTAAGTAACCTTGCGCACAATTTGCAATGAAGTTGTTATCAAATTTAGTTACTTTATCTTCTCCAACTGCAGCTAATTTCCCATCATGTAAAGGAAACCATGCAGATGCTAAGAAATATACTTCTTCACCATTTGCATTATTTGCAATTTCTTGATAAGCAATATCATAATTTACATCATTAGTAACAGTAACTTCATGTCCCATCTTCTCTAACATTTTAGTTACGATTTGCATTTGGAATGATTCCTCAGCAATGTTTGTTTTCATAGCAGTTACTTTAGCACCAAATAACGATGATGCAACAACTGTAGATGCTAAAGCACCAACTAGTAATTTTTTTAAATTCATATTTTCTCCTTAGAATTTGTATGATAAGTATAATCTAGATTTGTATTTACCAAATCCTGCATTGTCATTTAACTTCGCATATAATAATCTAGCAGAAAGTTCATTCGTAAATTTGTAATCTACAATAACGTCTGTTTCTCTACTTTTACCACTATTTCCTATTTCCCATGTTGCATGAATAAAGTTTGCTGATAATTTGTCTGTAAATTTATATGCACCATTGATGCTATATGCAGTTGTGTCTGCATCATAAACTCCACCGTACATCCAAGACCAAGTATAAATATAATCAGCTCCATTACCTAAGTTGTATGCAGATACACCACCATTATCTGATACCTCACTATATGAAGCACCTAGTGATAAATTACCTATACTTGTTGATGCATTTAAAGCATAAAGGTAACCATCTCTATTGTTAATATAATAACCTGTATCTGTAGTATTATCATCATCAGATCCATAGTATTGCGCACCTAATTTAAATGCACCAAAATCATATGAACCATTTAAATAATAAATAGTAATATCTTTATCATCAGTAGTCATATCAGTTGCTTTTACATATTGTCCTGTTAAACTTAAATCTTTTACAGAATTATTAGTTGCATAGATTGTGTAAACTCCATCACCTAATTTATTAAATTTAGGAGCTCCTTCATTACCGTCCGTTCTACCTTGGAATTTAGTTACAAGTCCAGCCATAATTTTAGTGTCTGGTAGATCAGTATTAGTTACTGTGTAAGCTTCAAATGATTCTTTAAATATCCTAGAACCAGAACCAGCTATTAAAGGAGTTGATATATATTGTCTACCAATCTTTGCAGTTGTATTTTTTCTAGTGTATGTTAAATAAGCTTGTGATAATACAGCACCTGATACATTTTGATCGCCATCGTAAGCACTTGGTAATTCATCTAAATCTTCAGCTGTTGTTGAAGCTACTTGAAATGTTACTCCACCAGTTAATCCATAAAATGAACCAGTTTCATAAGATAAATTACCACCATTAGTCCAAATACTTGTTGTTTCGCTGTTGTTACTCTCTTTTTGAAAATATTGAGATTTTAATTCTCCACTTACTTTACCTTCTGAAAATGCAGTTGCTAAAGAGTCAGCAACTAAATTAACTGTTAATAATGTACTTGATGCAATTAATGCAGTAGTTATTTTTTTTGTCATTGTTTTCCTTTTTATTTATTAAATAATTTATATACAGAACCAACTGGACCTTTTTGGTACCATTTGATTTTTGCGGATTTGTCTTTGTTTGCCATTTCTTGAGTAATTCTATCTAAGATAATAGCAAGCAATACGATACCTAAACCACCAACTGCTGCTAGTCCCACGTCAAGTCTACCGATACCTCTAAGTACCATTTGACCTAATCCTCCAACAGCAATCATTGATGCAATTACAACCATTGATAATGCAAGCATTAAAGTTTGATTTATTCCTGCCATAATTGTAGGCATGGCAACTGGTATTTGTACTTTAAATAGCATTTGTCTAGAACTAGCACCAAATGATCTTGATGCTTCAATTAAGTCTTCAGGAACTTGTCTAATACCTAAATTTGTAAGTCTAATTAATGGTGGTAGAGCAAATATAATTGTTACAATTACACCTGGTACATTACCAATACCAAACAGCATTACAATTGGAATTAAGTACACAAACGCTGGTGTTGTTTGCATAGCATCTAAGACCGGTCTTAAAAATCTATCTACTCTATCACTTTTTGCTGACCATATACCCAAAGGTAAACCTATTATTATGGAAAAAATTACAGAAGTAATTACAAGGGATAGTGTAATCATTGACTCTTCCCAAGCACCAATAAACCCAATAATTAAAAATGATGCCAATGTTCCTAAAGCCATCTTTTTTGTAGAAAATTGTAGAGCTAAAAGTATAAAGAATAAAATTACAACATATGGATTTAAAAACAATAAGAAACTTTCAATAGCTTTTAAAACAATATCAATAGGAGCTTTTGCTGCAATAAAAAAATCTCTATAGTTTTCAACAATCCAGTCAATTCCACTGTTTGTCCAATCATCAAAAGGTATTAAAGCCTCTTTAAATGGATCTAAAATATCAAAACTTGTTTCTTCTTCTACAGGAGCACTATTTGCACTTGAAGACCAGTCTACAGAAGATTTTTTATCTGCTTGTGCTGTTGAGGCGTTTCCCCATGGATCATTACTCATGTTCTACTCCTTCATCAAATACTTTAAGTAATCTACTTTTAGAAATTGTTCCTTTGTACTTACCTTTTTCATCTACAACTGCTGTTGGATAACTATGCTCTGCAACTATAGCAATAAAGTCACCAATAGGTAAATCTTCATTAATTGGATCTTCATTAATTACAGCATCGTGAATTGTTCCACCAGCTTTCTTTTGAGCCTCTAATGAATCAATAGTTAAGATACCTATATACTTTCCATTTTTTTCAACAAAATACGCATAATCCTCATCAAAATCACTTATATATTGTAATGCTGATTTTATTCCTGTACTTTCTTTATTAATAATTGTAGGTCTAACTTTTCTTACAATATGTGAAGCATTTAATACAGAAGTCACATCAACACCTTTAAAGAATGATTTGATGTAATCATTCGCAGGGTTGTTTATAATATCTTCAGGTGTACCAATTTGTGAAATTACACCATTTTGCATGATTGCGATTCTATCACCAATTCTAATTGCTTCATCTAAGTCATGAGAAATAAATACAATAGTTCTTTTTTCGTTACTTTGTAATTCTAAAAGTTCATCTTGCATTTCTGTTCTAATTAGTGGGTCTAGTGCTGAGAAAGCTTCATCCATTAGCATTACTTCAGGGTTATTTGCTAATGCCCTTGCTAATCCAACTCTTTGTTGCATTCCACCACTTAATTCTTCAGGATATGATTCTTCATGCCCTTTAAGTCCAACTTGTTCAATTGCTTTTTTAGCAGCTTCATATCTTTCTTCTTTAGATACACCACTTAAATCTAATCCAAATGATACATTATCAATTATATTCATGTGAGGCATTAAAGCGAATGATTGGAATACCATAGAAATCTTTTTTCTTCTAATTTCCATTAATTCCTTGTCACTAAGATTAGTAACATCTGTTTCATCTACTAAGATTTGTCCTGATGTAGGTTCTATAAGTCTGTTTAAAAGTCTTACTAAAGTAGATTTACCAGAACCAGATAATCCCATAATAACGAAGATTTCACCTTCATATATTTCGAAACTAGCATCCTGCACACCTATAGTCATTCCTGTTTTAGCAAATATGTCATCTTTAGACATCCCGCTTTCTAGCATTTTAATAGCTTGTTTTGGCTTTGAACCAAAAACTTTAAAAAGATTTTTAACAGCTAATTTTACTTTTTTATCGTTGATGTTAATACTCCTTTGAAGTAAATAATTTCTTGTGTAATTTCATATTATTTACACATAATATGTAAGATAGTAACATAAATTTAGTTAAAATCCAACTTAAGTAGTGTTAAATATTAAACCTCTTTTGTTTCTGTTATATATGAAAATTTACTTAATACTTCATCATTTTTTATTTCGTCTGTGTAACTTTCATTTAGGCTTAAAGCTTTTTCTAAATCTTCAATAGCATTATTGTCTTGATTTAAAACTGTATATGCCTTAGCTCTTTGATAATAGGCATTGGCATAATCTTTATCAATAGAAATTGCTTGATTTGTCAAACTTAAAGCCCAGTGAGCTTCTCCTATTTCTAATATAGTTTCAGCTTTATATGTTAATGCTTCTGAATCATCAGGCCTAATACTTAAAATTTCATCTAATATCTCTAACTTACCATTAATAGTAGTTTCTTGAGACACCCTTACCCAAAGTGAATGAACATTGTTTGTTCGTTCGATTTCCATTTGATTTTGTTTTACTTGTCTTGATCTATTTTTTAAATCTGTTTCAAAAGTTGCAAGTCTTTTTTCATATTGATTAATAGTTTTTGATGTTTTTTCTTCAATTATATTTTTAATCTTTTCATTAACATCTCTAATTGAATTCCAACCAACAATTACAAAAATTGTAGAAGCAGCGGCAATAATATAGAACATATTGTTAATTGTAGAAGTTGCATAGTTTATCACGTTGTTTGAGATTTCTACTTCTTTTTTCGCAAGTGTTTGATGCAACTCTATTTTAAGTTCTTTATTTTCTTGTCTAAGTGCTTTTAATTCATTTAAGATGAAATTTTCTACAAAAGGTGTGTACATTGGTTTTTCTAATTTGTCAATTTTATCTTGTAAAATCTGATCTTTTTTTTCAGTGTCTTGTAAATTTTGTGCAAATATAAATGAAAACATTAATAAAAGTATTGTCAAAAATCTCATAGCTATCCTTTTTTATTGCTGTTTTAAGTGTAACTAAATATTAATTAATATGTCTATTATGTGAATTTATCTTGTAACCTCTGTTTCTTATTGTAGTTATAAAATCAATGTTAAAGTTTTTTCTTAGTTCATTTCTAATTTGATTTATATTAACTTCAACTACGTTGTTACAGATTAATTCAGGTTCTTCCCATAAAGCATTTACAAGCTCATCTTTTGAAATAACTGATCTATCTCTATTTTTGATTAAGTATGAAAGTACATCAAAAGATTTACCTTTGATTTGTAGTTTATTCTCATTTTTATCTAAGATATTTTTATTGATTCTATCTAGTTTTATAAGTTCTCTAAACAGATATTTTTCTGTAAAGTTTTCATAATGAATATTTTGAATTCTCATTAATAATATATCTTTTTCAACATCCTCTAGTATTTGTAATACTCCATTTTTATGTAAATATATTTTTTCTTTTTTTGATAAATTTTTAGAAAGTAAAAAAACAGCACATTGTTTGGCATTAATGTTTTGTAATAATTTTTTACAAGATTTGAAGTCATCAGATTTAATTAGTACTAAGTTATAAAACCTAACTTCACTATGATAAATGGCATCATTAAAATCTTCTGCTTTATCACAAATATAGAGTTTATTGTTTTCAAGATAGTCAATAAAACTATCTTGAATATTTAATGATAATAATCTCATTATTAATTAGTCTTCTAAAGGATAAACACCATTTTCATCGTGGTGTTCTGTTCCTTTTAATGGAGGATTAAACACACAAATCATTCTCATATCTTCAGAACCACCGTGTAATATATGGTCATCATGATTATTTAAAGCATACATTACACCATCATGTAAATCATAAATTTTATTTGTAGTTAAATCTTCTAGCTTTCCATTTCCACCTACACAATAAACAGCTTCTAAATGGTTTTGATAATGTATATGTGTTTTAGTATTAGCTCTTATGATAGTTTCATGAAATGAAAATCCCATTTTGTCATCTTTTAGAAGCATTCTTCTACTTACCCATTGACCACCTTGTGCTTCAACTTCTTTATTTGTTCCAATGATATCTTTATTAACATCTCTAACTATCATTAAAATGCTCCTGATAATTTTTCTTTTTTCTCTTCAACTAGTTCATCAAATGCTCTATGAAATCTCACTAGTCCTTCTTTTAATGTTTCTTCATCAATTAATAATGGTGGTAAGAATTTCACAACTTGACCTTCACTTCCACAAGTTTCAACTATTAATTTTTCATCAAAACATTTTGTAGATAATTCACCAGCCATATTTATGTCATTTTTGATTTCAAAACCATATGCTAGACCTCTACCTCTAACTTCAATGTCATAGGTATCTTTGTATTTTGAAGCAAGATTATTCAATGATTCTTTTAAAATTCTTTCTTTATATTTAACAGCATTAGTTAAATCATCATTTTCCCAATATTTTTCAATTGTAGTTTTAGCAGCAACAAAGGCTAAATTATTTCCTCTAAATGTTCCTGTATGTTCACCTGGTTTCCATTGATCTAAATCAGGTTTAAATAATAATAGTGCCATTGGTAATCCACCACCAATAGATTTTGATAAAGTTACGATGTCTGGATTAATTCCAGCAAATTCAAATGAAAAGAATTCTCCGCTTCTACCATTACCAACTTG
>CAKZOX010000074.1 GCA_937138295.1 uncultured Campylobacteraceae bacterium | reverse complement strand
ATAGGAACATGTGCTCCTTCTAAAACAGTAAATACAAATTATTCATTATCTAAAGAGTATGGTAAAGTATTGCAAAATCAAAACTGGGAAACAGATGGTAATATTGCAAAGATCTTTTATACTAACTGGTCCACAAAATATAGATTTAAAAACAGAGAGTTTTGGAGATTTACTGCAAGTAGAGAATTTAAAAGAGCTGTTGCTAAAAGTTATCCTGAAAACTGGAATAAGTACAGAGTTATGAAAGATAAGTATAAGATTGCTCACTTATTTAACTTTGATCCTAAGCCTTCTGATTTAAAGGATTATAATGAATTTGAAATTTAATAACATGACAATAATAGCAGACGTTATATCAAGAATCAGAGGACAAGTAAAAGCAGAAGTACAAGATGCTTTTGTAACTGATAGATATATTTATAGTTTAATACTGAAATTTGCACAAGTATTAATGAGAAGGCAAGATAATGCAAATAAACTAATGAAGTTTAATTCTGTATGGCAAACTTTGCCTTATGTAGAATTGATTGAAGTAGATAAAGTAGAAGCTCATTGCTCAGGTGTCAGGAGTGGATGTACTATAAAAAGAACAAAAGAAAAGCTTCCTTCATTTATGGAAGGTTATTGGGGTCCTTTAATTAGAACGGTGAGTTCAATAGATACATCAATAGAGTTACAACCTACTCAACCAGGTACATATACATCTATGACAAGAACAACATCTTTTAGATATAATAACACAAAATACTTTTGGTTCTTAAATGGTTATTTATATATGCCAAACATTGATTGGGATGCTATTTTAATTGAAGGTGTTTTTGAAGGAGATATAACTAAATGGAATTGTGACACTAAAGATGATTGCACACCTAGATACCTGCAACAAATAAATGTTCCAGAATTTTTATATGCAGAGATTGAGCAGCAAGTATTGAATATAATATTTAATACAATAAAAATTCCAGCTGAAGATGCTGATAACAAACAAAATGTAAATAGATAATGAGTGTTTCACAAAAATATAGAACGTTTAATCAGTTGCTAGAGGATGTAACAATTGATTTCTCAACATATGCTTTAGAGGGAATGATAGAACCTCAGCAACTTATTAAGGTAGCAACTAGAGTAAATTATGATTTAGGTTTACGTATTCATAGAACTAAAGAGGTTGTCTTAGATGTAGAGCATGGTAAAGCAAAATTACCTACTGACTTTGCATATTTAAACTATGTCTTTTTATGTGGGGAATATACAATAGCAGATAGGCAGCCATCCGGAACTCATATAGAAACATTTAATGATGTTCCTTATGTTCCTGCCCCTGGTGAGTCTGGTCCATGTGAAGATGCTGAATGTAGAGATGTTTGTGTTATAAAGACATGCAGTGATACAAATCAACATCAACTAGTACAAAGAATAGGTCCTGCTCATTACAGGACTTTTACTGCATTTAGACCCTTACGTATACAAAATGTAAATGATAAAGTTTGTGACTGTCCTAATGTAGGAGAACAAGCTCCTGATATTGCAGAAATAAAAGATGGTTTTTTAATTACTAGTTTTACTACAGGTAAAGTGTATATGAGTTTTCAAGGAGCTATGGAAGATCATGAGGGTAACCTATTAGTTCTTGATCATCCATATTGTAATGAATACTATGAGTATGCATTAAAGCAAAGGATATTAGAAAATATGATGTTTGCTGGTGAAAACGTTGGTAATCAGATGGGATTAATTGAAGGACGTTTAAGAGCTGCAAGAAACAATGCATTAGGTTTTGTTAATACTCCAGACTTTGCAGAGATGAGAAAGGTATGGACAATGAATAGAAGAGCTCAATACCACAACTATTATAATATGTTTAAAAGTCATCCTACAATTGGATAATTTATAGATCATGGCAAAACAAAGAAAAACACCTCAGAATAATACATCAAGTATTGAAACCAATACATTTGTAAAAGGTATGGTAAAGGATTTTAATCCTTCATTTACACCAAAACAAAATTGGACACATGCAGTTAATGCAGCAAATAATTCTATAGATGGAGACGTTGGTGTTCTTGGTAATGAGCCAGCAAATTTAAAATGTGCTGAGGTCCCATATACTATTATAGGGACAATACATCAGTATGGAGATCAGTGGGTATTGTATTCAACAGATAATACAAACTCAGAAATAGGTATATTTGATGACAGCAAATGTACATATACAACATTAGTTAATGATTCATGTTTATCATTTAAAAAAGAATATTTAATTGTTGGAGCAGCAAAAGAAAATTTTGATTGTTCATGGCAGGTGTATTGGGATGATGGTTTAAATCCATCAAGAACATTAAACCTAGACAACATACCATATAAGAAGATAGTAACAAGTCCTGCTAATGCAGATTGTATTATTTATGAAGATACAGAAGATTTAGACTGTGAGCAATTAAGATTAGCTCCTTTATTAGACACACCTAATATTGTTTTATCTAAAGCAATTGATGGGGGTCAATTAAGAAATGGTAGTTACCAAGCTTATATTGCATATACAGAAAATGAACAAAAAGTAACAGACTACATAGGTATATCAAATGTACAATCACTTTTTGATCATGATAATACGGCAGGTTCTTTGGATATTGCTATAACTAATCTGGATGAAGATTATGAATTCTTTGAATTGGTTATACTGAGCAACAATCAAAATAATTATGTTGCTAAAAAAATTGGATTATATAGCACAAGAACTAAAAATATAGGAATTGATTTTATTGATCCTGCATTGCCTTCTATTCCAATAGAACAAATACCATTAAGAAATCCTGCATATGAGAAATCAGATGCAATGTATGTTGTTAATGATTATCTAATAAGGCAAGGACCTACAGAACAGTTTGATTTTAATTACCAACCACTGGCAAATAAAATTAAATCTAGATGGGTGGTAGCTGAATATCCTAAAGACTACTACAGAAAAGGTGGTAACAAAACAGGTCTAATGAGAGATGAGCAATATGCTTTCTTTATTAGATGGATATATAATACAGGAGAAAGATCAGCATCATATCATATACCAGGTAGAGCACCTAATGCTGATGAAGATCAACCAGCAAGTGGAGCTAATGCTTTTACAGATGATTTAGTTTTTCAAACAGAAAATACAGCTAATCTTGGTGGTGGTGGTGGTAGTACCTTTAACACTCCAACAGATGATGGTCAAGGTACAATAATAGCAAAAGGGCAAATGGGTTATTGGCAATCAACGGAAAAGTACCCAGACCAACAACCAGAGATATGGGATGATTTATGTGGTAAACATATAAGACACCATAAAATGCCTACAGAAGAAACAGACTCAAGTTTAGAGTTAGTAGATCCTGCAACAGGAAATATTAGAATTCTTGGTGTTGAGTTTTATGACATAAAAAGACCTGTAGATAATGATGGTAACGTTATAGAAAACATAGTAGGTTATGAATTCTTAAGAGGTTCCAGAGAAGGTGCTAAATCAATTCTTGGTAAAGGTATTTTCCGTAACATGAGAAAGTATGATATTGAAGGTTCTGATAGACAAGGGTTGTATCCAAACTACCCATATAATGATAGAAGACCAGATCCATTTTTTCATGATAAGGGTACAAAAACAATAGGAAATCATAATTGGGCAGAAAGTAAAGACAAATATGGGTCAGGACTTACAGGTGTTACTGATGATGTATTTACATTTCATTCACCTGAGTTAATGTTTAAGAAGCCTTTTTTAAATGCATATGAAACAAGAATTTATGGAGAGTTATCTGGCACAGCTGAAGGCCAGTTTATTGTTTCTGAAAAACATCCTCAACAAAAATTATTAAGACTAACATCAATTATAATGGCTTCTATTTTTGGTGTGGGTTATGGTTTATATAAACTAAAAGGAGAAACACAAAAAACTGAAGATACTGGGAGCAGTCTTAATATAGGATTAGGTGGTACATTTGCCCTTGGTAGTGGGGATGTGTCAGCACCGGGAGCAAGTATTGGACTAGCCGTTGGAACAGGTTTAAGTGTAGGAGCTAGAACTGCTATTAATGTTCTTATTGATCAGTTAGTAGAGGCAGCATTAGGTGAGTTAGTTGATATTGGGTATATAACTGGAGGTTCTGCTGGGGGTAGTGGTGTAGCAGCAGGAGTTGATATTGCAATGTCGGCTATATCAGGAGCAGCAGCTGCTGCACCGGGTAGTTTAGGTAGTAGCACACAAATAAAAAAAGTGTCAGCACCTACAACAGAAATTCCTAAACCTTATGGGATACTTACCGGAGTATTAGATTTTGCACTTCAGTTTGGTGTTGGTACAAATGAAATGATAGAGTTATTATACAATATTATGTCTTTTCAAGACACTGCATTAAAGTATAATTCACATGGTTTTTATGATACGTTTACTAAAAGAGGAGGAACATATAGAGTTAAGAATATAGATTCTAATTTTATTGGTTCTGCTTTAACTAATTTTGGTACAGGAAGTACAGGGAGTAAGTTTAAAATAAACAATTTATTTAGACCAACAACCATTGCAGTAAATACTGAGAATGACTTAACAAAACCAAACACTGATGATGAGTCTAGATTTACAATAGGTAGTGTAGCAGGAAGCAGTATTGATAAGTTTTATGATTTAGATACAAAGTATACTACAGATATTTCATGTTTATATGGAGCTTTGAAGTATAATTTTGAAAATCAATATGGACAGCTTAATCAAATTAAGCAAGTACCAATGAGAGGAAATGTAGAATTGCTTAATGTAGAAACTCCTCCAACAGCTAATACAAAACTTACATCAACTGCTATATTTTCTGGAGATGTTTATATTGGTAGATATACAGAAAAAACTATAATGCCAATATTTACAGATTTTCTTTATGGTCAACCTAATGGATTTGCTTATGATTATCACAGACGTGTAAATATCCCATATCCAAGGTATTGGGTAGATAGCACTAAGTTTGATATTACAAAAGTAATTCAAAAGTTTACAGGTTTTAGTGCATTTTCAACTTTTAGTGAAGGTGATTTTAGTCCATTTGATTATTATGTGGATAGACCTTACGGGATAGAGGGGGGTTTACGTAAGCAGATTAAAGCAGCAGCAGACGGCACTATGCCTTTATTCAATCTAAAAAATTGTTATATGTATACTCATGTAAATGGTGTACAAGATTTTTATGTTGAATCAGAAGTTAATTTAGCACAAAGAGATTGGGAAGAGGCAGAAAGTAAAAGGCATTATGATCATTTAGAGTATACAGAAACATCAAGTTTATTTGATGCTGCTCATATTAAGAAAGATAATTTTTACAGATATGATTATTCTTTAAGTGCTGGTAGATTTATAACTAACCTTACTAGTTTTGGTAGTGTTCAACCTACAGATTATGATCCTTTAGTGGCAGAGACATGTTTTTCATATTACCCTAAAAGATTAATTTATTCTTTACAAGCAAAGAATGAAGCTAAAAAAGATTTCTGGAGAGTCTTTTTACCAAACAACTATAAGGACTTTAAGAATCAAGTTACTGTGATAAAACCTATTAGTAAGAGTGGTTCTATTATATTCTTCCCTTATCAATCACCTCAAATATTCCAAGGGGTTGATAGTCTTAAAACTGATTTAGGTACAAAACTTACAATTGGTGACGGAGGACTATTTAGTCAACCAATGCAAAACATTGTAAATTCAGATTTATCTAATGAGTATGGTTCATGTGAAAGTGCTAGATCAGTACTTAATACACCAATGGGGGTTTTCTATATGTCTCAAGCTCAAGGTAAAGTATTTCAATACACAGGACAATTAGTTAATTTAGCTAACCAAGGAATGAAATGGTGGTTTAATAAATACTTACCATCACAATTAATTAGACAGTTTCCTGGCTTAGAAACAACTACATTAGCAGATAACCCGGTTGTTGGAGTAGGTTGTCAAGTTATATATGATATTAACAATGATGTTGTTTATTTTTCTAAAAGAGATTATAAATTAAAAGAAGAGTATGTTAACGGTGCTTTATTTAATCCTGAAACTTTAACTTTTTCAGTAGATACATTATCAAATGATTCAGGCAATACGTCACCAACAGCAAGATTTTTTATTGCTACTTCATCTAATTTTAATATAGAACTAGGAGATCCTGATTATTTTGAAGATTGTTCTTGGACTGTAAGTTATGATCCTAAAGCAAAAGCTTGGGTATCATTCCATGATTGGCATCCTGAGTTATGCATGTCAAGTATTAAAAACTTCTTGACTACAAAAACAATTACTGATGGTGATCAAACAAAAGGTTCTATATGGAGACATAATAGTAGATGTGATTTATATGCAAATTATTATGATGTAAGTTACCCTTGGGAAGTTGAATTTGTAGAGACAACAGGGCAAACTGTTAATACTGTCAGAAGTTTAGAATATCAGCTTGAAAGTTATGTATACAAAGGTGATTTAGAAAACGGTTGTGCAGATGACAGATGGCATGATTTAAACTTTAACTTTGATGAGTTAATAATCTATAATACTGAACAAGTATCTGGAAGATTAAACTTAGTATTAAGCCCAAGTTTTTCAGAGGTCAGTGATCCAATTGCTTCATTAGAATATCCAATAATTAATCAAGGTACTAATGACATGGATATTCTGTATACTAAAGAAGAACAAAAATACAGAATAAATCAATTTTGGGATGTAACAAAAGATAGAGGTGAGTTTACAAATGTACCAGCTCCAGTAGAAGAGGTAATATTTAATACAAGCTGCAACGGATATATAAAGACATTGAATGGGAATAACCTAGATGTAATAAAAGCAGAAGAGCAAAGAAAGAAGTTTAGACATTACTATAATAAATTTATATTAAAAAGGTATGAGTCAGATAACAGAAAAATGTTACTTAAACTGAGTAATACTAAGTTAAATATATCAATGAGATAATGAAAGGGTCATTTAAAAAAGAAGAGAGAAGGGGTTTACCTGGTGGACCTAATGAAATGTTTACATATACAACAGGTGTATTTTCAACACAAGGGTATAAAGCTGATAGTCCTGATGTAGATAATCCATTTAACATTATACCATCAGGAGATATTACTATGGATGGTGTAGAGTTTCCTGTACACGGTGTGGATAACCTTGGTAACTCTAGTATAATGCTTCCTGGTAATGATTATGAATTTCCAGGTGATATGGTTTTGGAAAGACCTAGGCAGGATCTAAGTTTAAAAAGTAACCCAAGTAGAAAAGAAGTATTAGGTTATGGTTTTGCATTTCCTGAGCAAAGAGAAGGAAATTTTATTGCTGGGGCTGGTCTAAACTTTCTTCCAATAGGAACGCAGTTTAGTGCAGTTGGTGTACTACCAATGCAATCAAATCCTGTATTTAAAGGTGTAGGTTCATTAAATGCCTCAAAACAAGTTGGTGATTTTAATATTGGTATAGGGGCAAACAAAGATTTTATAAATGACTATGAAACAGGAGACAGAGTAAAAACTCCTATTAAACCTAGCTTTAATGTTAAATATACAAAGACATTCCAAGATGGAGGGTCTACAAATATAGACCTTCAGAAACAATTTTTTAAAGATTACTTATCATCTCCAGAATATAAAGAGAGGTTAATTGCACAAGGATATGATAACTCAGATGAAATAATTAAAAATAGACTAGCAAATCTAGATAGAGTTTATGTAGGAGAAGGAACCAGAAGGACAGTAATAGAGCCTAATACTGGAGAAATAGCTATAGGATCTAATGAAGCAGCATCTTCTTATCTACCAGATTACTTAGCTCATGAAGTTGGACATACTATTGGAGGAAGTTTTCCTGTAAAATCTAAAAAAGGTTATACTGGCTATGGTCAAGAAGACCGAGAAAAGAATGTTAGAGCAGCACGGTTAAATTATCAAGATGCTTTACTTCTTAATCAAAAAAATAAACTATGGCAAGAAGCTCCTTGGGTTGGTACAACTTATGATATTCCAGGAACAGAACCTTATTTATATGAAGCTATAGAATATATGCCAAGATCATATCAGGCTAGTGTGTTTGACAAGTATGGGCAAAGTTCTCTAAAAGGAGGGTATTATATACCTGTAAATGATGAAATTCATAAACCTATACAAGGTAATTTAAGTAGTGAAGAAACAACCAAACTATTTAATGAAACTGGTCTTACTAAAATTGGTAACAAAATTGATGATATAATAAATCAGGATAGAAAAGTACCTCAGAGGCTTCGGAATAAAGAAAACAAAGCAGAAGAACAATACAGAAAAAGAAAACAAGAGATTGTTGATCAAAAACCTAAACAAGAATATGTAGGAGTAAAAAAAGGAGATGAACATTATGTAGGGGCAACAGAAAGTTATGCAGATTTACAAGGATTTAGATATTATGCATATAGAGAGTTAGGAATTAAACCTACAGATACTATGACTCCTGAACTTTTTAATAAGGTTATTAATCATTATAATACTAATAAACAAACAGAAGGAGATTCTATATTAATAGACAGAATTCTTGAGAAGTATAAACCAGAAGATTTTGTAGAGATAACGAACACTATAGCATATAACCCAATGCAAAATCAAAATTTAGATATGGCTCAAGATGGTGGTGATGTAAATGAACTTCCTAAAGCTCAATTTGGTTTAAACAACTCTTTAACTCCATTTACAGGTTCTGATTTATCTTATGAAAGACAATATGTAAAAGAGAACTACGGTAACCCTAATAAAGAGGTTGCTGATAAAGTTCTTGCTTACATGAAGCTGATTGAAGAAGCAGATGCAAAACAAAAAGCTTTAGACTTTCAAAAAGAAGAAGAAGCATACTTGGAAAAGTTTGTACCAGCTTCAGATAATACAAGAGTTGAAACCAGAGCTATTAATCCACTTACACCTGAAGAAAAAATTAAGGAGTTAGAAGATAAACTTACTAGAACTTTTGCTGAAATGGAAAATCAAAGAAGAAGATTTGAAAAAGAAAAAGATGATGCTTTTGATTATGGTGGATTTTCTTTTGCAAAAGAAGCTTTAAATTTAATTGATAATCTTGAGAGATCAAAACAAATTTTAGAAAGTGATGAAGTATTAAAAGATACTGAAGCTTTAAAAAAAACTTTAGAGCATTTTGAAATTATTAGTAAAGATATGGTGTCAATTTTTTCAAAAAATGGAATTACACCTGTTGTTTCTATTGGTAAAAAATTGGATCCCAATCAACACCAAGCTATGATGGAAATTGATGATGATCAAAAAGAACCTGGAACAATAGTTCAAGAAATTCAAAAAGGTTTTATGATGAAAGATAGACTTTTAAGACCAGCATTAGTCGGAGTTTCAAAAAAAACTAAAACTCCAGATGATCAAAAAAGTGAGGAAAATAAAGAAAATTCAGACAATTAATTATAATTGTAAGAACTTGTAGATTGAAAATTAACACTTATATGA
>CAKZOX010000073.1 GCA_937138295.1 uncultured Campylobacteraceae bacterium | reverse complement strand
TAACTCTTTCCCATCATCAGAGTTCATTGGCTTTATGTGATATATACCTTGGGCAACTTCACCACTCCCATTGGCTCTATATAACTCATTTGTTATATAAAATCCACTATTACGTAGATAATCTTCAGTAAAACGCATAACATCTTTATGCTCAATTACTGTGTATGTGGCTCCGTGGTTTGGAGCCGGTGTGTTAATAAGAAAATTTTTGTCAACCTGTACTTGGCTTTTACTCATATTAAACTTTTAAAGTGTAAATATATAAACTATGTTTTAGAAAAACAAATTATGATATAAGGAATATTAAAATTCCAAGTATAAAAAAACTAACTACCCTAGCTAAAAATGTTTCAAGATCCGGATTCATTAGAATAATGTTAGCTGATTAATATTTGAAGATATTATGTTATTTATCTCAGACTCAATTGCTTTACTGTAGAATGCCATATCAATTCTATAGTCACCCCACTTAGGCTGCAGTTGTATTTCATTAAATAAACTCTGCATCCATTTACCAGCTTCGCATTGTATCTCCCTGCCATCATCCTTATTAATCTTGAACATCTTCTCACTATTATTTCCGGGCTTAGATATATAATATCTATTGATCTTCTGTAGATCTCTTTCTTTATAAACACCATCAGGTGTAGATCTAGCTACTTGTTTCCAAGCACCTTTAGACTTCATACCAATACAATAGTCAAGAATGTTTCTATTCTTTTGTAAGTAATCTTCAGGTAGCACATCCTTAACAAAATAGTTATAGATTGCTTTTGGCACAACAAGCTTAGACTTATTCTTGTGCAGTGCAAGTTCATGAAAGTTAAATCTACCCTTGAGCTTAACAGGGGCATACATAAAATCAGGACCTTTCACTTTAAATAAATAGTGAGGGTTTTCCTCTTTAACCTTTCTCCAGGCTGTTAAGTCAACAGATTTAAAATCATTTACAGCAATGTAATTATTTACATCACCTAGAATCAGCTTTTGATAAGTGTCATGTTCTAGATTTAACTGAGTTATATTTTCCCATTCTTCACAGACTTTAAGATAAAGATCTTTTTTGTCTCTTGGGATTCTAATCTCAACACCATCTGTATTCTGCAACAAACCAAATGCTTCAGGTATTGCATCAAGTATCATATCATACAACATCATTAGGCTTAGTTGACCATTAAGAGTTATACGCATACATAGCTCCGGATCATAAAAGAAACTATTCTCCTCATTGCTTAAACCAAACGTTGAATTAAGTATAATTTTATACACATAATTCATTGGATTAGACTTTGGGATTTTAACTCTTTCATCAAAGAACCATTCATACTGATCACAAAACTCTTCCTTTGGGAAGTGTCCCGGTGACCATTGATTACGGATACATAGATTAGGATAGAAAGATGTAACATCAGAAGACATAATAATATGTTGATCATCTGATTTATAAACACCACTCTTTCTAGCACCATGTATACCACCTAAAGCAAAAGTTGTATGCACACCATTGTGCTCAAGCTTATACTTAAACTGACCCTTAAGCTGCATAGCATCTAGCTCTAAAGTATTAAACTTATTCAGTGCCTGTTGAAATACGGGGGACTTAAACTTTATATAAGGAAGCACCAAGTCTTTAACCTTGATTATATTCCTATAAGTTTTCATACCTTTTATTTCTCTAGGAGTTATGCTTAACTTTTTACCTAAGTGATAAGCAAACAACTCTTTGGCAATTCGTGGTTCAGATGCACTGTATAAGTTAATCTGATACTTATCTGTCAACTCCTTACGAAGTTTTATCTGAGACTTGGACCTGTCAAATATAGCTTTAGTAGATGCAACATCATTAATGCAGTATCCAACTATAGTATCAAGTTGTTCTTGTGTCTCAATCTTTACAGTATGCTCAATAGGCATGTCCTGTAAGTTTTCCCAATCCATACTGAACTGTATCCACTTAAGGCTAGAACTTTTTGCGGGATTGTCCCAGTGATGCATTTTAAACAAATCAATCTGACCTATCTGTATATGCCACGGTGCAAATATACCCCACTCTTTTCTATTCTGTCTAGCTATTGTTTCTTGAGCAAACTTATAAATAACTTCTGCTATTGCACAGCCCGACATGTTAGACCACAACTCATGGTTGTTTAGTATATACTGAGTAACTTGAGCATCAAAGGCTAATCCATTATAGGATATATGCCATTGTTTCTCATCTCTATTATCAATTAAAAATTCTATGAACTTATCAAAATCATTTTGTAAGTCATGTACTATAAATATCTTCTGTTCAGAAGTTTTATAATGTTGAAATACGCCTACAAAACAATTAGATAATGTTTCATAATCCATTACCCAATGCGTCATATCTTAAAATTAGGCACAAAAAAAGCCTTACCTGAGTAAGACCCTCTTTGCGTTTGTGTTAAAACTAGCTTGGCAGAATAATGTTAGATGGTTTTGTTTTGTCTACGTCAACAAAAAATTGATCATAGTCAAAGCTATCATTATTAATTGCGAAAACTGCAAGGAAGTTTTTAATCTCTTCCTTCTCTGTTATGTAGAACTCAGAGAAAGTATCAATACTTACTCTTTGTTCTTTGTGAACCTTTCCTGTTTCCTTGTTAGGAACTTTGAGTTTTGAAGGTTGACCATTATCATCAAGTCTTGGGACCATATGAAAGGAATTTTTCCTAACTTTTGTAATCACAGCTAAGATTCCTCCTGTAGGATCAAACATTGCTTCTACATAAGGGCAATCCTCTGTGACTGGTACTAATGAAAATGACTTTACTTGTCTGAATGCCGAGGTAATCAGCATCATATTTTTACCTAAATTTTTACTCATTGGTTTTTTCTTTGTCCAAATATATGGAATTATTGTTTAATAAGTCAAGCTCAACCGGAATTTTTTCTATTAAAGTTTCTTTTTCCATGTCAGGCTTGCTGCATATTTCATGCACTTCTTTTATTACTTTCTCATCTACTTCAAAAGCATTAGCATAAACTTTATGATAGTCTTCAGGATATAAAAAACTCTTGATATTATCTGAAAGCTTTCCTACATTTCTAAAGTACCTAAGAATTTTATTCTTTGTAGAACTTGAAAATGCGGAGTATCTCCCATCACAAAACATTTCATAGTCATACTTATAAGAAGAGTAATTAAAAACAAACACATGTCTTCCATCAGAATTATTGATAAAGCCATTCTCAAATAACTTATGAGGTCTTAACACATTATGTTCAAATGCAATAAACTTAGGGTTTCTTTCGTTCTCATAAATGCATATGTACTTGAGATCCTCAATACCATAAACATTCTGCCAGCAGATATATGTTTCCACTGGCACAAACTCAGTACCCTTTTCTAAACCTAATAAAGGATATAGAAATACCTTGCTCTTTTGAAAATATTTTGTGTAAGTACTCTTCATCTACAAATACTGCTTCTTTCCTATAAAATCATAAGGTAAGCTATAATCACGAGAATTCCAATGAAAGTTAGCACGGTATAACATTTCTGTCAATCCTTGTGCCCATTTACCCATTGTATTCTTAAGTACTTCAAATACATACACTTGATTATACTTATCTACTACAACAAATTTAAACAAAAAATCATAATCCTTAGCCTCCTCATCTACATTTGAATAAACTAACTTCATATATATAGCAGCTTGTAGCCAATAGTTATAAAAGTCTACAGTCTCAGAGAAGTCAGATATAGTTTTACCGGTTGTTTTTAAATCACAGATTGTTATTTCCTTCTTATCACGGTCAATCTTGTAGTAATCTACATAACCATGCAAGCCAAAAGCTTCTGATCCTTGCAAACTACACTGCAGATACTTCTCTACATACCTCTCTTCAACATCTAATTCAAAGTCTGTGCCAGTGTTTACTTTACCATTGCCAAACAAGTCCATTACATCTTTATTAGATCTAATTATATCAACTTGTTTTTGACAACGGGTATAAGTATCTTGGTCAATTACATCCTTAGACTCATTGAATAAGAACTTCCAATAAGGATCATAGTCATCAACCTTAACCTTTGCAATTCTAGACTCATCTGTTTTAAGAGATTGATATAGATTCATTTTTTTTAATGCATCTAGTACAACATGATCACGGA
>CAKZOX010000072.1 GCA_937138295.1 uncultured Campylobacteraceae bacterium | reverse complement strand
TTTAAATCATAAATTACTTCATGAATTGCATAATATACCTTTTATGAAGGAATCATTAAATCCAATAGATTATGCAAAAGATATTAAACAAATCAACCAGGCACATTATTATGGTTCAAAGGACAAGATTGTTTATAAAAAAGTAATTGAATCTTTTGTAGAAGAATTTAGTGAAAAAAACAATATTAAATTAATTGAAGTTGATGCTACACATAATAAGGGATGGATAGAATACTTTAAAACTAAAGGTTTATAGAAAAGAAGAAATTAGTCTTCTATTCTAATCATTACAGGTTTACAAGTTACTACACCTGTTTGTTCTATTTGATCAAGAGCTTCAACTATATCTTTTTCTAAACTTGTATGTGTAGAAAGCAATAAGTGTGCTTGATCTTTATTTAAAGGCTTTTGAATCATTTTTTCAATTGAAATGTTTTTATCACCTAAAGCTTTAGCGATTTTTGCTAAAATTCCAGCTTTATCAGCAACTTTTAGTCTTATGTAGTATTTAGTTTGTATCTCATCTTTAGGCATTAATTGAAGATTTTCAGTATTATCTGATTCAAATCCTAGCATAGGTGAACCTTTCCCTCTTCTTGCAATATCAACGATATTTGCAATTACAGCACTTGCAGTTGCATCACCACCAGCACCTGGTCCATAATACATAGTTTCACCAACTTTATCACCAATTACAGATACACCATTCATTACACCGTCTACTTTTGCAATCATTTCTGAATTTGGAATAAGAGCAGGGTGAACTCTTAATTCAACTTGATTACCTATCTTTTTAGCGATTGTTAAAAGTTTAATTGAGTAGTTAAACTCATTTGCAAAATCTATATCTTCAGGAGAAATATTTTGAATACCTTCTATTAATATATCTTCAGGTTTTGCATCAACATCATATGCAATTGAACCAAGAATTAAAAGTTTATGAGCAGCATCAAATCCACCAACATCAAATGTTGGATCAGCTTCTGCATAACCTAATTCTTGTGATTCTTGTAAGATAGTGTCATAATCAACACCTTCATTAATCATTTTTGTAAGCATATAATTACAAGTACCATTCATAATACCTCTAATTGATTCAATATGATTTGCTGTTAAACCATCTCTTAGTGCATTGATAATTGGAATACCACCAGCAACTGCTGCTTCATATTCAAAAGCAGTATCGCCAGCTATTTCTTGTAATTCATATCTGTGATATGCTAAAAGTGCTTTATTTGCTGTAACAACAGCTTTACCTTTTTGTAATGCTTTTTTTACAATTTCATAAGGTTTTTCAACTCCACCCATTAATTCAACTACAATATCAATTGATTCATCATTTAAAACTTCATCAATATCATCAGTTAATTTAATTGATACATCTCTTTTTTTGTTTAAGTTTGAAACTACTCCAAGTACAGGTTCAATTTCAATACCAGCTCTTGCAGTAATAATATCTTTATTATCTTTTAAAATATTTGCAACACTAGCTCCAACTGTTCCTACACCTATAATTCCTACTTTTAACATCTAATTCCCTTTAATCTTTTATAAACTTTTTAAATAATATTTAATATTTCTAGCTGCTTGTCTAATTCTTTTTTCATTTTCAATCAATGCTATTCTTACATATTGATCACCATAATTACCAAAACCAATACCAGGACTTACAGCAACTTTTGCTTCTGTTAATAATTGTTTTGAAAATTCCATACTTCCTAAGTGTTGAGCTTTTTTAGGTATTTTTGCCCAAATAAACATAGAAGCATTAGGGCAG
Source organism: uncultured Campylobacteraceae bacterium (assembly GCA_937138295.1). Classification (GTDB taxonomy): domain Bacteria; phylum Campylobacterota; class Campylobacteria; order Campylobacterales; family Arcobacteraceae; genus JALRJW01. Next base: position 3,560 of record CAKZOX010000072.1, on the reverse strand, counting down.
TTCATTTCCCATCCAGCTTCTTTAAATGCTTCAATCATTACATCTCTTCTATGTCTATACTTTTCAATATGTTCATCAACACAATTTTGTGGTCCATCTAGTGCAACAGTAGCTGCAACTTGAATTGGTGTAAACATACCATAGTCAAGCCATGATTTAATTCTTTTTAATGCCCCAACAAGTTTTTCATTTCCTGTGATAAATCCAACTCTCCATCCTGCCATATTGTATGACTTTGATAAAGTAAATGACTCAACAGCAACATCTAAAGCTCCTTCAGCCTGGAAAATAGAAGGAGTTGTATATCCATCAAAAGTAATATCAGCATATGCGATATCTGAAATGATGTAAAATCTTTCTTTTTTAGCCATATCAACTAATCTTTGATAAAACTCTGGAGTAACTGTTGCACACGTTGGATTGTGTGGGAAGTTTACAACTACATATTTAACTTTTGGAATAGATTCATCAATTGTTTTTTGTAATCTTTCTAAAAATAAATCTTCATCAACTTTATATTCATCATCAAATACTAATTCAAACTTATGAATAGCAGCACCATTTAACATAAATGCATACGAATGAATAGGATATGTTGGATCAGGAACAACTGCAACATCTCCAACATTTACAATAGCTTGAACTAAATGAACATAACCCTCTTTAGAACCCATTGTTGCACAAGTGTGTTTATCAGGGTCTAAATAATCAACTCCATATTTTCTTTTATACCAGTTACAAATAGCAAGTCTTAATTTATAAATACCAGCACTTGCACTATAACCATGGTTTTTAGGTTTAGCTGCTGCTTCTCTTAATTTTTCTGTAATATGTTCAGGTGCAGGACCATCAGGATTTCCCATAGAAAAATCAATAATGTCTTCACCTCTTCTTCTTGCTTCCATTTTTATGTTATTTACTTCTGCAAAAACATAATTAGGAAGTCTTTTCATTCTCTCAAACTCAATTTCTGGAAACACGTATTACTCCTTAGTTACTTTAATCCCTTTTTTCATATTAGCAAGGGAATATAAATCATCTATTTTTATATATTTTGTATTTTGTGGTACTTTTAACCTTAAAAACCTAGTAAAGTTATCTTTTTTATAAATCTTAAGTACACTTAACTCATCATCATAGAATACCACATTTGGTCGCCATGAATTACCTCGAAATGAGTATATTTTCACAATATCAGCATTTGAGATTTTTAGAAAATACTCTTTAAGAGGTTTATTAAAAATCATCTCCTCATTTGATATAAAATCAAAGGGTTTGTACACATTACTTGTAAATGTATCAATTTCGATTGTCCAGTTATTTCCCTCTTTTTTCATATCTTCAATTTTGCAAAAATGTTTTACAAGATTTTCAGATAATAAAAGAGGGTTTATGGCGGCGATTGTTTCAATTTCAAAGTCCCAAAGTAGGTTATCACCTTCTCTTTGGATATTTAAAGTTTTATAATTAAAATGACCTTGAGATTTTAAAATATCTTTTAAAAGATTTAAAGATTTTTTTGGATTATAATTAAAAATAAATCTGTAATTAAGAGTTGTTTTTCCATCTAATTCTAGATTAATTAAATCATTTTTTTCTAGAGTTTCTATTAGTTTTTTGTAACTTAGTTTTCCTGAAAAATCATAATATTTATCTCTGTCTTGAAATAAAAATTGAATTAAGCTTTCATGTACAGCATAGTCTGTTTCACCAATTAGTTGTTTAACTTTATCATTTATGTTTGCATTTGAAACTGTTAAAAAAACTATAAAGAAAGAGACTAAAAACTTAATCATTTTTGATTTATTACCTTTTTAATGTATAAATTAAAATACCTGCTGCAACTGAAACGTTTAATGAATCAAATTCATGTTCCATTCCAATTGAAACTTTTAAATCCATTTTCTTAAGAACTTTTGGATGAATTCCTTCACCTTCACTTCCTAAAAATATAGCTACTTTATCTTCTTTTTCTATTTTTCCATATTTCTTTAAATCAGTACCATTCATAGAAGCACCAATTAGAGTAAAACCATTTTGAGAAAGTTCATTTGCTAAATCTAAAGTTTTTGGAAAAATTGTAAATGGCATGTCTAGCATTGCCCCAGCACTTGTTCTAACAATTCCTTGATTATTTAGAGTTTTTACATTTGATGCAATAACAGCTTCAACTCCTAAAGAGTAAGCAGTTCTTATGATTGCTCCAATATTTCCAACATCTGTTAATCCATCTAAGACTAAGATATTATTCATTTCTTTAATGTCTTTGATTGGAGTGTAAGAATATTCTTTAAGCTTTAAAAAGAAACCTTGATGATTTCCTCCCTTAGCTAAGCCTTGAGCTTTTTTGTTATCAAGCTTGATTATCTTTTTACCAAGTTTTAAAAACTTTGAAAAAAGTTTTGGCTCAATTTCTTTTGAGAACATAACTTCTTCAATCAGCGATGGATGTTTATCAAGTACGTATAGTACAATTTGTTTACCGTATATTATCATGTCGCGATTATAGCTAAAAATACTTGATAAAGCTCTTTTATTATGTGGATAATTTAATTTTTAATTTTTTCTTTAATCTTGAATAGTCCAAATAAATTTATTTGGGTCAAAACCTAGTGGTGGTAACTTTTGTAAAATAGAATTTTTTAATTCATCACTAATAGTTTTTGTTCTAGCTAATATCCATAAATACTCTCTATCAGGGCTTCCAACAAGGGCATAAGAATAATCAGAAGCTAAATCAATAATATAATAATCCCCATAAAATGGTCTAAAAAAACTTACTTTTAATTTTGAATTTGTTTCATCAACAGCATAGGCAACTCCATTGGCTTGTGAAGTTTCATTTGTGTCTATTTTAGTACAAGAATTTGTAACTTTTAAATCACCATTTTCTTTTATTTCATAAAATGCAGTTACATTTTTGCAACCCTTTTCAAAAAAGTGTTCAAATCTTGCTATTTCGTACCATTTACCTTGATATTTAGAAATATCTACTTTATTTACAGTGTTTAGTGGTGGATTTTTATCGCTACAACCGATAAAAAAGATTGAAATTAATAATATTGATATATATTTTAACATAAGGATTTCCTAAAATTTATTTACAATATTTTAGTGTAATTTATTAGTTTTTAGTAGGATTTAATGTTGGATTAATAAAAAAGATTAGTCTTCTAGAAGTTCTTGATAAATCTCTTTTACGCTTTTCCCTGTTAATTTTGCTATTAGTTTAGCTTTTACTTTAGGTTGAAGTTTTAAGTCTTGAATATCTTCGATTGTTAAATCTTCACCATCTTTTTTTGATGGTTCAATAATAACAACCCATTCACCTCTTATATTTTCTTTTTTAAATTGTTCAAAAAGATTTTTTGCTGTATTTTTATAAGTAGATTGATGAAGTTTCGTTAATTCTTTTGCTAAAAATATAGTTTTTTCAGGACATAAAGAGTTTAGTTCTTCTAAAAGCTTTAGAAGTCTGTGGGGTGATTCATAAAAAATCACTAATTTATCTTCATTTAGTGCTTTTTGTAATTTTGTTGTTCTTTCTTTTCCTTTATGGG
>CAKZOX010000071.1 GCA_937138295.1 uncultured Campylobacteraceae bacterium | reverse complement strand
CTCCAGAGAGTCGATAGATTGGGCTTAAAAAGTGGTGGGTTCTCGGAGATTCGAACTCCGGACCACTCGGTTATGAGCCGAGTGCTCTAACCAACTGAGCTAAGAACCCTCTTTTTTTAACAGTGGCGGACAGTGAGGGATTCGAACCCTCGGTACCGTTGCCAGTACGCTTCCTTAGCAGGGAAGTGGTTTCAGCCAGCTCACCCAACTGTCCGTTGAAAGTCATCCTAATAAATTAGGAAGTGAATTATATATATGTGGTACTTAAAAAGCACTTAATTTCTAAGTGCTTTTGTTATAAATTTTCTAAAATCTTTTTTACAACTGCTTCTGGGTTTTCTGCTTTGTAAATTGGTCTACCAACTACAATAAAATCTACCTTTTGTTCTTTAGAAAAAGGAATGTCTGCTACTCTTTGTTGATCACCTGCATCTTCACCAAATGGTCTAATTCCAGGACATAAAGTTACAAACTTTTCAGAAGTATTATTTTTAATATCTAAACTCTCAAAAGCAGAACAAACTACTCCATCAATTCCAGACTCAAAAGTATCAACTGCAAACTTTGTAGCTTTTGTTTCAATATCTTCATTGTAAACAGCTTTAAATGCATCATTATCAAATGAAGTAAGTGCAGTTACTGCTAAAACTAAAGGTTTATTAGGAATATCTTTAATTCTATCCATTACAGTACTCATAGCTTTTCTACCTGCACTTGCATGAACATTAAACATATCTACAATACCAAATTGAGCAATTTCTTGAGCAGCATCAGCCATAGTATTTGGAATATCATAAAGTTTTAAATCTAAAAAAATTTTGAAATTTGGATTTATAGCTTTTAAATCTTCTAAAAACTTTTTACCATCTCTAATATAACTTCTAAATCCAACTTTTAACCAAACGTCATAATCTTTGATTTTACTAACTAACTCAAGATTTTCCTTAGCAGATGGTAAATCTAAAGATATACAAAGTTTCATAGCATTTGACATGTTACTTTACCTCAATTTTATCTAATAAACCATTCATAAACTTAGGTGCGCCATCACTTGCAAGTTTTTTAGATAATTCAATTGCTTCATTAATAATAATTGCTTTATCTAAACCTGAATAAATAATTTCATAAATAGCTAATCTTAAAATTGATTTTTCAACAGAACCAATATCATCTATTCCACCTTGAGTTAGGTGTGATTTAATTTGCTCATCAATAGAATCAATATTTTCAATAACGCCATTAAATAATCCTAGTGCAAACTCTTTTTGCTTATTTCTGATTTTCTTATCTTCTAAAATTTCATCAACAAACTTTACAATACCTTCATTTCCTAAAGTATATGCATAAAGTAGTCCAATAACAGATTCCCTAGCTTGTGTTCTAGTTGCCATTATTTAGCCATCTCTGAATAAAGGTCTAACATCTCAATGATAGTTGTCATAGCTTCTGCACCTTTGTTCCCTACTTTAGAACCAGCTCTTTCAATAGCTTGTTCAATTGTATCAGTAGTTAAAACACCATTTGATACAGGTTTTCCATAGTTTAATGCAACTGTTGCAATACCTTTTGTAGCTTCAGCACTGATATAATCAAAATGAGGAGTTGCACCTCTAATAACTGCACCAACACAACAAACAGCATCATATTTACCACTTGCTAATGCTTTTTCTAAAGCAAAAGGAATTTCAAAAGCACCAGGTACTAATAATAATTCTAAATTTTCTTCATTTCCGCCATGTCTAATAAATGCATCTTTTGCACCTTCAACTAGTCTGTCTGTAATAATATGGTTAAATCTTCCATTAATAATAGCAACTTTCTCGTTACCATTTAATCTCATTTTACCTTCAATAATTTTCATTAAAATTTCTCCTAAATATTTTTATATTATTTGTTGTAACCAAGAACTTCTTGTATTGCAAAGATATCTTCAATTACTTTATATAATTCATCAACTTGAACCATATTAGGTCCATCACTTAAAGCTACACTTGGGTCTGTGTGAGTTTCAAAGAAATATCCATCAACACCTATAGCAGCTGCTGCTTTTGCTAAACTTGGAACTACAGCACTATTTCCACCAGTCGTTCCACCAGTACTAGGAACTTGTGCTGAGTGCGTTGCATCAAAAATTACAGGTGCATATTCTCTCATAGCAATTAAGTTTTTCATATCAACAACTAAAGCACCATATCCAAAAGTATTTCCTCTTTCGCAAAGCCAAACACCTTTTTCATCTGAAGTTTTATAATTTACTTCATCTCCACCTCTAGTTTTAATAACCTTTTCAACAGGGTGTTTCATAGACCCAGCTGCTAAAAATTGACCTTTTTTAATATTAACTTTACAGTTTGTTTTTGCAGCAGCTACTAAAAGGTCAGTTTGTCTACATAAAAATGCAGGGATTTGTAAGATATCAACTACCTCAGCAGCTGGTGCTGCTTGATAAGATTCATGTATATCAGTTACAATTTTATAACCAAACTGATCTTTTATTTCTTGAAATAATTTTAATCCATCTTCAAGTCCAGGTCCTCTATATGAATCTAAACTTGTTCTATTTGCTTTGTCAAAACTTGCTTTAAAATAAAATTCTACTCTTTTGTCTTCACTTAGTGGTTTTAACTTTTCAGCAATTCTAAATACTGTATCTCTATCCTCTAAAACACAAGGACCAGTTAAAATTTTCATTTATTTCCTTTTAAAAATTATGCCTTTTTCACGACCTGTTAAGGCATAGTGAAATTCATATTCGTTATTGCAGATATACTCTATGTCGTTTCTTGCATATTCATCACATGCAAATAATATTTCATCATCAATATGTATTTGTTCATTTAAAGATGGTCTTATAAGTACTGTACCATCACTTTTTTGAAGTAGTAATGGTATCACATTATTCTTGTGTTTTTGATTATGCAATGATACTGTTAATAACTCCAAAGAAATACATCCTTTATCTTTCAAAAATTTATGTATAGTTGGTGCTTGTTGTTCGTTTAAAGTAATCTCAAAAGTTAAAGGGTTTTCATCTATTTCTTGAACTAAATCTTTAACTAAATTTGCAGCAAAACTTTCATCTTTTTTTATAATTGTTCTTATAAACTTATCAGATAATGGATTTATTAAAGCGTTTGTAGTTTTATTTATCAGAATTTTCGCTGGCATAAATAAATGATTTATATTTGCACTTTCAAATATAGATAAATCATCAATATCATTTTCTCTTGCTATTGTTATGATTTGAGGGTTTATTTTTTTTGCTGTAGCTAATATTGAAAGATTAATTGTATCATTGTTTGTACAAGCGATTATAGCAACTGATTCATTAACCCCACTATCTGTTAAAAGTTGTTTATCATCTGCATTTCCAAAGATAATATTATTGATTTCATCTTTAGAAAAACTTTCTACTTTCTGAGTATCTAATTCAATTAATGTAGCACTAACATTGTTATTTTGAAGTTTTTTATAAATACTTCTACCCATTCTTCCAAATCCACAAATTATATAGTTTCCTTTAGGAAAAACTGGAACTTTAGCGTGTAAATTATCTAAACCATAAAGCCACTTTTCAATCTTAAGAAGATTTGGTGCTGTTAGGGCTAGGTTCACTTCTGAAGAGATTATAGAAAATGGATTTGCAATAATTTCAATATCTAAATCTTTTAAGTTTTGAGTATGAGTTTCTGTAGTTGATTTTGCAACTACTTTTACATTTTTATTTAATAATTTAGATAAAAGAGAAACCCTTAAATTTAATTCATCACTTTCAAACAAACAAACAATTGCTTTGCAGTTTTTCTTTTTAATTCCTGCAAATTCCAAAACTCTATTGTTATAACTATCAACAAGTAAGCAAGGAACAGTTGGAGTAAAACTTTCTAATATCAAATCATTAACTCTAGACCTATCAGTTTCAATTACAACAGCTCTAATTCCATCATCTAAAGCTTTTTGAATAATTTCACTTGTGACTTGGTCATATCCTAAGATTATTATAAATTTTTCTTTCAAGTTTTTTATCTGTTTTTTGAATTTTGTTTTTTCTATTTCTTGTAAAAATAGTTTATCTTGAAGTAAACTAACTAAAGAACCTATTCCATAAAACCATCCTAAAACAGTCATATAAATAGAAAAAAGAACCCATAATCTTTGAGAATATGTAAACTCAAAAGGTGTTTCACCAAATCCAATAGTTGTAGCCATATAAGATACAAAATATACAGCATCGAATATTGTTAGTTGATAAGGTTGACCATTTACATCAACTGCATCAATTATAAGTAATCCTACAATTGCAATACAGTGTGTAATAATAATTACAATAAATGGTTTTCTCATTCTTTGAAGAATGATAAATAAAGAACTATTTTTCAACTTCTTTATCCCTTATCTTTTTGACTTTAAAGTATCTCCAACATATAAAATTACAGATACAATATTTGCTAAAAGTGCCCCACCTGATAAAGAAATTATAATTCCAATAATTTCAGCATCAATAGTATATGCATAAGCAGCAACTGCCCAAATAATAGCTGCAGCAATCAGTTGAATATCCGCAACTAATGAAGTAGCAAGAAGCACAGAACCTACTTGAGTTCTATCTCCAAGTTTTAATGTTGTAGCAATAATATTTACAATAATTGCTGCAAAAAGTTCATATTTACTATGATGTTCTAAAGAATCAAGTTCTCCATAAAAAAACCCAAAATTTAATGTCATAGCAAGTATGATAAAAAAACCTGATATTACTTTATCTAGATTCATTATACTTCTCCTAAATTTTTTACATAAAATAATAATATTCTATGTTTCCTTAAGTAGTTATTTCTTAGACGAAACTAATAGGCCACTTCCTACAATTAATAATATTCCTAACCATATCCAAATATCAGGGAATGCATCACCTAAAAACATTCCTATTATAATAGAAAATGCAATATTACTGTATGAAACCGTCGCAATAATTCCTGCTTTTGCATATGAATAAGCCTTAGTCATAAATATTTGTGCATATGTTGCAAATAACCCTAATAAAACTATATATATCCAATCAACAGGTTTTGGCATTACAAATTTTGCAAATAAAAAATCTAAATTTTCATTTGTATAAAACTCTCCAATAATTAACAATATCAAAGGTCCAATTGTTCCAATTGTCATAAAAGATAATACTATAGCTCTAGTATCATAATAATTTCGAAGCTCTCTAACAGCTGTATATGCAAGCCCTGCTCCAACTCCACATAATATTCCTAAATAATCTGTTTTATCTAAAGACGAACCATCAAACTTTGTAATAAATAATATCCCTATAAATCCTACAAATACCCCAAGCCATCCTTTAAATCCTAGTTTTTCTTTTACAAAAATATAAGCAAATATAGCTGTAAATATTGTTGAAGTTTTAGAAAAAGTCATAGCCTCACCTAAGGGTATATTTGCAATATTATAAAAGAAAAATAAAAGAGCTACAAACCCAGCTATTCCCCTAAAAATAAGTAACCATAATTTACCGCCAACTTGTACTAAAGGAGACTTATAAATTGAAAATAAAATTAAAACAACACCAAACACATTCCTAAAAAATACTACTTCAATTGAACTCATAGAGTTACTTAATCCCTTTGCAGCTGCTCCCATAAAAGCAAACAACAAAGAAGCAATAATCATATACTTTATACCTTTTTTAACATTTTCTTCTACCACTAAAAACCTTGTTATAAATCTTTTTAAAACGCGATTATATTAAGAAGCGTGTTAAATACATATTATTGGGTTTTTATCAAAGCAATTTTTAGATAGAATAATTTTTTTAAAAATAGGTGAAAGAGGAAAATGAAGTATCTAAAAATAGTAGGAAACAAAGAAATTGATGGTGAAATTACAATATCTGGCGCGAAAAATGCAGCGCTACCTTTAATAGCTGCCACAATACTTTCAAAAAATGAAATTCAAATAAGTAACTTACCAAATGTTGTTGATATTAATACATTTTTAAAACTAATAGACATGCTAGGAGGAAGTTTTAAAAAAGTAGAAGATAAAGTTTATATTGACACTACAAAAATTGATAATACAACAGCAACGTATGATATTGTAAAAACTATGAGAGCTTCAATTTTAGTTTTAGGTCCTTTATTATCTAGATTTGGTGTTTGTGAAGTTTCCCTTCCTGGTGGTTGTGCTATTGGGCAAAGACCAGTTGATTTACACTTAAAAGCAATGGAACAAATGGGTGCTGTTATAGAAATTAATCATGGATATATAAAAGCAACTGCTCCAAATGGTTTAAAAGGTGCAAAAATTGTATTTGATAAAGTTACTGTTGGTGGAACTGAAAATGCAGTTATGGCTGCAAGTATGGCAAATGGAACTACTACAATTATCAATGCAGCTAAAGAACCTGAAATTGTTCAATTATGTGAAATCATACAAGATGCAGGAGTAAAAATTGAAGGAATAGGTACTTCAAAAATTATTATAGAAGGTACTAATGGAGAACTTCTTGATATGAAAAACTTTAGTGTAATACCTGATAGAATAGAAGCAGGTACATACATGTGTACCGCTGCTATTTGTAATAAGAAACTAAAAATAAATAACATCATTCCTATACACCTTGAAGCTGTAATATCAAAACTTGAAGAAATGAACTTTGAAATTTTACAAGAAGAAACATCATTAACTATTTTACCAACAAATGAAATAAAACCAGTAAATATTATTACAAGTGAATACCCAGGTTTTCCAACTGATATGCAAGCTCAATTTATGGCTTTAGCAACTCAAGCAAATGGAACAAGCACTATTGATGAAAGATTATTTGAAAATAGATTTATGCATGTTAGTGAATTAGCTAGAATGGGTGCAGATATCCATTTAAATGGAAATATTGCGACAATAAAAGGAAATGCTCAACTAAATGGAGCTGATGTAATGGCAACTGATTTAAGAGCATCATCAGCATTAGTTTTAGCAGCAATTGTAGCAAATGGAGAAACAAATATTCATAGAATTTATCATTTAGATAGAGGATACGAAGACTTAGAAGGAAAATTGTCAAATATTGGTGTAAATATAAAAAGGTTTACAGAATAGGACAAAAATTGAATTCACTATTAAGTTTTTAAGTTAATTTAAATTATTTAAGTGAATATTATATAATATTAAAAAAATTTTACAAGGCGTTTTAAAAATGAAATTAGAAATATCTTTATTTAGATTTGACAGAGACTCAGATTATTTACCATATTATACTAAGCACTTTATCAAGATAAATCATGAACAAACTATCTTAGATTTATTAAAAACTTGTGATACAGAACAAAATCTATCATATTTAGATAGACCAGATTTTGATTTAGTTGTTAATGGTGTTTTTGTTAAAGCTTCACATTTAATTGTAGATGTTATTAAAACTGTAGGTAAAGATTTAACTATTGAGCCTATTTCTATAAGAAGAGCTGTAAATGATTTCATTATTAATGATGATGATTTTCAAGAAAAATTATCTTATATTGATGCTTTTATTCATGATGAAGACAGAAAAACTTATCAAACATTAAAAGCACATTATTATGCATCTGAAACACTAAACCACGAGTACAAATATATCGGTGATCCTATTTTAATTTTAGCTGCAAATATTATTAAGAAAAATAAAGCAGTTGAAAAAGACTTATTGAAAAGATTATCAGAACATGAAGTTGGTGCTGAGTTTCATACATCATTAGAAAATAGAATTTTACATTTTGATTCACAAATTGAAGAAGATATTAAAGAATTACAAAAAAAACTTGGAATTTATGAAGAGCTTGAGAAGCAAAACTTCAGAGTTGACAAAACATTAATTCTAAACTTTGGTTTCTTCCAAGATAAATATGAAATTAAACATGATTTCAAAGATTTTAATATTGCATATTATTCAACAAACAAAGATGAAAAAACAGTTGAATTACTAAACAACTTAAATGCAAAAGCTGTAAATTTTGAAAACAATAATTTACCTTTAGCAAAAAATACATTTAATGCAAACCCGACTATTACAAAAAAAATAGCAGCTAAAATCATCTTAGATGCATTTGATCAAAATGCAGACTTTTTATTAGTTGATAATGACTCTGACTTTTATGTATTTGATTACAATAGAAAAGAGATGGCAAAAATAGCAGGTAGAGATGTAATACTTCCTGTAATTCATGTAAATGAATTACAAAAATTAGCAACTGGGCAACATGATGAAGTTAGAAAAACTCTAACTTTACATAAAGTAAACCCAGAAATTATTTAGTAACTAAAAGGAATAGGTACTACAGTGAAATTAGGTTTTGACTATGTTTTATATTCAAGTATAATCTTAGTAATGGTAGTACCTATGTATATCTACAGAAAAAAAATATTCACTTTTGCTTATAAAACTGATGGCTTTTCAGAGTTTGTAAAAGAATTAAAAATCTACTTAAAAAGAACCTATCCAAAATTTAATTTTAACTTTTCAATAATAACAAGAACAGCTGATCAAAAAGACATTAGAGTTAGACAATCACTTATTGTTGAAAATATTATATCTCAATTAATAGAGTTTGAATTTTCTCCAGATACTCAAGACCCTATTGCGAAAGATAAACTATGGATAGGATATGATGAATATTCAAAACCTGCTGCTAGAAAACCAGGTGACTGGAAAAAAAGAAGAAATATAGTTTGGCAAAGGGATAAGAAATCTTGTGTTAGATGTTCAAAACCTGTAAAATTTGATGAAGCTACAACTTCTTATGTAACAGATACTGAAATTGGTGGTGGATTTAATGTTGAAAATTTATTTACTATTTGTAGAGATTGTAATCTAATTTTAAATAAAGATGATACTTCAATTAAATTTAGAGCTTCAAACTTAGATGTATATGACCATTTATACGCGTTAGTAGATAAGTTTTAATACAATTTTATATTTCTAGATAACTGAGATTCTAATTCAATAATCTTTTCTTGCGTTAAACTAATTTCAAGCTTAACATTAGTTAAAAACTCTTTATTTTTTACATTAATTTTCAAAGCATTTAATATATACTCAACCTTTGAAAGATCATTATATTCGCATTCAATATATTTGATAATTAGTTTTTCATAATTTTTCACTTCACTTACATTTAAAACTTCATTTACACTATTGCTATAAGCCTTTACTAATCCACCTGTTCCTAATTTTATTCCACCAAAATATCTAACTATAATTACAGCTGTATTTATCATATCACTACCTGATAAAACAGCTAATGAAGGCTTACCACTTGTTCCTTTTGGTTCACCATCATCACTACTATTTTCTACTATTTGATCAAATTCATTTAAATGTCTATATGCATATACATGATGTCTAGCTTTTGGGTGTTCATTTTTAAGTCTTGTCATTATTTCATTGAACTGTTCATATGGAAAAATATGTGCAATAAATTTTGATTTCTTCTCTTCATATGTGTGACTAAACTCTTTTTGAACAAACTTCAACTATAATTCCCCCATGAGATTGGATTTGTATTTAGTTAATAATTTTGATTTACAAAGTAGAAATAAAGCTTCTGAGCTTATTAAATCAAAAAAAATAAAAATTGATGGAGTGATTATAACGAAACCATCATTTAATGTAGAAGATAATCAAAAAGTTGAAATACTTGAAGATGAATTTTATGTTAGTCGTGCAGCATATAAATTAAAATATTTTTTAGATGAAATAAATTTAGATTTAAAAAATACTATTACTTTAGATATTGGAAGTAGTACTGGTGGTTTTACACAAATACTTTTAGAGAATGAAGTAAAAAAAGTTATATGTGTTGATGTTGGTTCAAATCAACTTCATGAAAAAATAAAACAAAATCCAAAAATAGAATTTTATGAAAATACAGACATAAGAGATTTTAAGTCAAATGAAAAGTTTGATTTAGTTACATGTGATGTATCTTTTATTTCAATTCACCATATAATAGATGCTATTAATTTTTTAGCGTCAGATAAGATTATAATTCTTTTTAAACCTCAATTTGAAGTTGGAAACAATGTTAAAAGAAATAAAAAAGGTGTAGTCTTAGATAAAAAAGCAATTGAAAAAGCTAGACAAACTTTTATTGATAAAACACAATTAATGTCTTGGAAACTTCAATACTCAAGTCATAGTAAACTACAAGGAAAAGATGGTAATGAAGAAGAGCTCTTCTATTTTAGTAAATAAAAATTCAATAACATCTATAGCAATTGGTGGATTTGATGGAATGCATTATGCACATCAGCAACTATTCAAAAATCTTGATGAAAATGGAGCAATATTGTCTATAGAATCAGGTTATGCAAATTTAACACCAAAAAGATATAGACAAGAATATTCAAAATACCCTATTTACTATTATGTTTTAGACAATATAAAACATCTAGAAGGAACAGAATTTATTACTCTAATAAAAGAAGAATTCCCTAATCTAAAAAAAATAGTAGTTGGTTTTGATTTTTGTTTTGGTAAGAATAGAAAATATTGTGTAAATGAATTAAAAAATATTTTTAATGGAGAAGTTATTGTAATTGATGAAATATCAATTGACGATATTCCAATTCACTCAAGACATATTAGAGAATACCTAAAACAAGGTGATATTCAAACAGCAAATAAGCTTTTAGGTAAAGAATATAAAATTTATGGAATACAAATAAAAGGTCAAGGTTTAGGCGCAAAAAGTTTTGTACCGACAATAAACCTTACATGTGAAGATTTTTTACTTCCAAGTAATGGAGTTTATATTACAAAAACTATTTTAAATGAAAATGAATATAATTCTATTTCATTTATAGGACACAGAACTACAACTGATGGTGAATTTGCCATTGAAACACATATTTTAAATGAAGATATAGTTAATAATGATTACACTATTCAAATAAAATTCTTTAAAAAACTTAGAGATAATAGAAAATTTGATAGTTTTGAGGAATTAAAAAAACAAATTCATTATGATATAAATTGTGCAAAAGAGTTTTTTAAAGAAATATAAAAATTTATTTTAATCCATCTAAAGACTCTTTTAAAAACTTATTTTCCAATGATTTTAAAATAGCTAGTTGTGTATTTATATAACTAATATCTTTAGACTTCGGAACTATATAAGGTGTAACTATTATGAGTAGTTCATTTTTAAAATTATTGTTACTTTTATTTTGAAAAAGACTTCCTAATAGTGGTAAATCACCTAAAATAGGAACTTTATAGATTGTAGCTTCATTTTTTTCTTGAGTTAAACCACCTATAATTATGCTTTCACCATTATTTAAAATTACACTTGTGTTTATTGATTTTTTTGAAGTATCTGCATTTCCACTTTGAGTTTGAGTAGTTTTTATACCTTCAATTATAGTACTTATATCTAAATGCAGTTTATCAAAACTGGATATTCTAGGTTTAACTTTTAAAGATAACCCTACATCTTCTCTTTTAAAATTTTCATTTGTTTTACCACCATCACTTAATGAAAAACTTGTTTTTATAGATATAGTTTGACCTGAGTAAATATCGCTTTCTTTATTGTTTAAAGCTAAGATTGAAGGTTGTGAAACAATATCTAATGCTCCATTTTGTCTCAAAAGATTTAATGTAGCACCTAAAGCTAAAGATGAAGCTAAATTAGGAATATTTAAACCAAGTACATCAGCAACATTATCTAAAGAGTTGGAACCTCCATTTAAACTTGATGAAAAAGTCATTATGTCATTGGACAAATTTAATGATTTAAATAAACCATAAGAAAATCCGATTTTAGATATTTTTTCATTGTTAACTTCAACTATTTTAGCTTTTATATAAACTTGAGTTTTTTCCACATCCAAAGATTTAATAAACTCTTCTAAAACTAATATTTCTTCATAAATACCTAAAAGTATGATTGAATTTGTTTCTTTGTTTTGAGTAATTGTCATTTGTTTATCTATATTCATAGATTTTAGAATTTCATAAACTTCACTTACTTCAGTGTTTTTAATATTTACTGTTTTAAACTCATATTTAGTATTTATTTCTTTATTATCAACTACATAAAAGCCTTTTTGTTTTGTGATACTTAAACCATTATTGTCTAAAGAAGTTTTCAACAATTCAAATAATTGATCTTTTGAAAGATCATTATTTGCTATAAAATCAATTTTTGTATTAATATTTGTTGATATAAGTATATTTTTGTCTAAAGTTTTTGAAACAATATTAATTAATTCTTTTAATTCTAAATTCCTAAAATTAACACTATTATTTGCAAAAAGATTAGAAAATGTAACAAATATTAGAAAGAATAAATAAATTTTAAACAAAACAAAAAACCTTTTATAAATAATATAAATTATTATACTTAAATATTATAAAATTATCAATATCTATTAATATACATTTAGCTAAAATAACTACCATGATAGATAAAGTATTTGAAAAAACAATAGATAAACAGTTTGAATTTGACGAAGAAGTAGCATCAGTTTTTGATGATATGTTAAATAGATCTGTACCTTTTTATAAAGAATCACAAAAATTATCAATAGATTTTGCTAAAAATTATCTTGAAGAGAATGATACAGTTTACGATTTAGGTTGTTCCACTGCTTCTACTTTGATTGAGTTAGGTAAACATTGTGATAAAAAATTGAATTTAATTGGTGTTGATAGTTCAACAGCAATGATAAACAGAGCTAAAAACAAATCAAAAGCTTTTGGGGTTGATATTACTTTTTATAATAAAGATTTTTTTGAATTAGACTATACTAACCCAAAACTTATATTGTCAAATTATACTTTACAATTTATCAGACCTTTAAATAGAGAAAAACTTGTAAAAAAAATATATGATTCTTTAAGTGATGGAGGTATTTTTGTATTCAGCGAAAAAGTTATAACATCAGATTCAAAAATCAATAAACTTTACATTGATAAATATTACGAATACAAAAAAGAACAGGGATATAGTGAATACGAAATTTCTCAAAAAAGAGAAGCCCTTGAAAATGTTCTAATACCATACACAGTTGAAGAAAATGAAAAAATGATTAAAGATTGTGGATTTAAACATTTTGAAGTAATATTCAAATGGGTAAATTTTGCAACATTTATAGCAATAAAATAAGAAAGGAAGTTTAATGTTAGAAATAGGAACTAAAGCACCAGAATTTTGTGCAAAAAATCAAGATGATATTGAAATTTGTTCAAGAGATTTAAAAGGAAAATGGATTGTTTTATACTTTTATCCAAAAGATTTAACTCCAGGTTGTACAACTCAAGCTTGTGATTTCACAGAAGCACATCCTGAATTTGATGATTTAGATGCAATTATTTTAGGTGTAAGCCCAGATGACACTGAAAAACACAGAAAATTTATTGAGAAAAAAGAGCTTTCAATTACTCTTTTATCAGATGAAGATAAAAAAATGTGTGAAGATTATGGAGTTTGGCAACTTAAAAAATTTATGGGAAAAGAATTTATGGGTGTAGTTAGATCTACATTTATTATTGACCCAGATGGAAATATAGCTGCAGTTTGGGAAAAAGTTAATGTAAGAAAGAAAAAAACTGTAAAAGGTGAAAAAATCGAAGTACTACATGTAAATGAAGTAAAAGAAACATTAGCTAATCTACAATCAAAATAATTAGGAAAATAAATGATTAAAACAATTTCAAAAATTTTATTAGCAACTTCAATTGCTGCATTAAGTATTTCAAGTTTAAATGCAAAAAATATAGTTTGTTACAAAAATAATACAAGTGAACTTTCAAATATAGAAAACATCCCTTTTGATGGAGAAGGATGTAATGGAGTTAATTCTATTTCAGATATGAAACAAATGGGTTGGAAAATCTTAGATATTAAGATTTTAAACAACGGAGACAAGTTTGATTATAAATATCTATTAAGTGATATGAAAAAACAAACTAAGTCAACAAAAACAGCTTTCAACCCAAAAACTATGATTACTATTATTGATAATTTACAAGACAATAAAACTACTATAAAAATTCCAAACTTAATCGTTGGTCAAAGTGGTGTAGTTGTTCATAAATATGGAAATAATAAAAATATGATTGTAGCAAATGCTAAAGTAATTGATTCAAATGCGAATGGTTCAACTTTAGAATTTTCAAGTTTTGATGGCTTAAAACAAGATGCAATTCCAACTTCAAATAGAACTGTTGAAAAGGGAGATATATTAGCATTAAATTATTTATATACAAACGCATTATTAATTACTCCTTCACAAGATACATTTCAAGCAGTTAGAAAAAAATTCACTGATTTTACATTTGAACATTCAGATATATATGCAGCACATTTAAAGTTTACTAATACACCTAAACCAACAATTTTGGATATTCAAGAATATGCAAAATCAAAAGATTTAGGAACAATTTTTGTTGTTGTAGACCAAAAAGTTAATATCTTAGATACTAGATCATTAAACTTACTAGATAGCTATTTTATCACTTATGATGATACGTCGGCTAAAATGCCATTTTATACAAGAGTTAGTGGAATTAGTTCTTTAATCCCTGAAGTTGAAGGAATTAAAGGAATTATTAGTATGTTAGTTTCTAAAATAAAAGATGATGAAGAAACTAAAGATATTGATTCAGATAACTATGAAAGCTATTATAAATATCAAATAGGATTATAATATTATGATTGAACAAGAACATTTAGATTACTTTACATCAATTGTTGGTGAAGAAAATATTAAAAAAGATAAAGCACATTTGATTGCTTTTTCATATGATGCTACAAGGGAAAGATTTGAACCTGATGCAGTAGTTTTTCCTAGAAATGAAGATGATATTTCAAAGATTTTAAAATACTGTAACGAACATGGAATAGTAATTGTTCCAAGAGGTGCAGGAAGTGGTTTTACAGGTGGAGCATTACCTTCTAAAGGTGGAATTATTTTAAGTCTAGAAAGACATATGAATAAATTACTTGAAATTGATATGGAAAATATGGTTGGAGTTGTTCAACCAGGATTAATTAATATGGAATTTCAAAAAGCAGTTGAAGAAGTAGGATTATTTTATCCACCAGATCCAGCAAGTGAAGAATACTCTACTTTAGGTGGAAATGTATCTGAAAATGCAGGCGGTATGAGAGCAGCTAAATATGGTATTACAAAAGATTATGTTGTGGCACTTAGAGCTGTATTACCAAATGGTGATATTATAGTTGCAGGTAAAAAAACTATTAAAGATGTTGCTGGATATAACACAGCTGGTATTTTAATAGCAAGCGAAGGTACTTTAGCAGTAATCACTGAAATTACACTAAAACTAATTCCAAAGCCAAAATTCAAGCAAACTTACATGGGTATCTTCCCTGATGTAAATAAAGCTATGAATGCGGTGTTTAAATCTCTTGCAGCTGGGGCTAATCCTGTTGCTATGGAATTTTTAGATGCACTAGTAATAAAAGCATTAAAACAAAAATTCCCACAAGTAGAATTACCTGAAGATGCAGGTGGAGTTTTAGTTGG